>JAQCFD010000113.1 GCA_027618305.1 Pseudomonadota bacterium | reverse complement strand
ATTTCTCATCGCCGGAGGCTACGCGTCGACCCAGTTTGCCTCAACGCCGATTTGGTCTGACACTGCCCCCTGCGCTTCGATCATCGCCTCGGCGAACCAGGGAATGGTGTCAGTGATCTTCATTGTCACGTCACCTCCTTGGGCGTGTTGGGAGGGTGCAAGGCGTCCGATACCGGCGGCCCGTCGATTCCAAGTATCGCCAGACGCTGAAGATCATCGACCGTGTGGTGGCAGCGTATGCGGTTGGATCGTCCGCTGTCGCGCCACGGCGGGTCCTGTTCTTCGCAGATCGCGCCGACCTGCCACGGGCAGCGGCCGGCGAAGGCGCAGCCCGTGTTGTTCGGCGCGCCCAGAATTTCGGTCCTCGGCGCGGCCTTCCGCTTGCGGTGCCGAATGCTTGGCACGGCCAGCAAAAGCGCGTGGGTATAGGGATGGAAGGGCGGCGCGAACAGTTCGTCCACGTCGCCCGTTTCCATGATCTGGCCGTGATAGAGCACCGCCACCTTGTGGGCCAAATTGCGCACGACTGCGAGATCGTGGCTGATGAACAGCATGGCGACGTTCGTCTCGGCCTGGAGGCGGCGCAGCAACGTGATGATGTTTGCCTGCACCGATACATCGAGCGCCGACAGGATCTCGTCGCACAGCAGCAGTTGCGGATCGGCGACCAGCGCGCGGGCGATGGCGACCCGCTGGCGTTCGCCGCCGGAGAGCTCGTCGGGAAAGCGGCGGGCATAGCTGGCGTCAAGCCGGACGTCGTGCAGGGCTTGTTTCGTGCGGTCGCGAATCTCGTCGCGCGCCAGACCAAAGAACATCGCCAGCGGGCGCGCCAACATCTGGTCGACGCGGGCGCGCGGGTTGAGCGACGCATCCGGGTTTTGAAAGATGAACTGAACCTCGCGCCGCTGCGCCCGGCTGCGCTGCTCGACCCGGGGCGGCAGCGGCTCTCCCTTAAACGCAATACCGCCGGCAATCGGCGACAGCAACCCAGCGGCGGCACGCGCGATCGTCGATTTCCCGCTGCCCGATTCGCCGACCAGCGCCAGCGTCTCGCCCGGCTGCAGGTCGAAACTGACATCGCGCACGACGACGATCGGATCGCTTTCCAGGAACCGCTTCCACATCGTGCCGCCGCCATAACTCAGCGACACCGCGTCGAACCTAAACAGCGGTGCACCGGAGGTGACGCTGGTCGCGTGCGGCTCGTCCTCGCCCGTCGGCAGTTCGGGCGCTATGGCGCGCCATCGCTGACAGGCGACCTGATGGCCACCGTCGATCGACTCCAGCGTCTGGCGGTCATCCGCGCAAGACGGTTCGGCAAAACCGCACCGGGGCTGGAACGGACAACCCGCCGGCAGTTCGTCGCGGCGCAACAGCCCCTTCAACGCATGGACGACAGGTTTCTCGACCTCGACCGTCGGCACCGAGGCGATCAGGCCTTGTGTATAAGGATGGCGCGGTGCGTCGAACAACACGCCGACCGGCGCCACCTCGACCATATGGCCGGCATACATGACGCCAACCCGATCGGCGATCTGGGCCAGCACACCCAGGTCGTGGGTGACATAGAGCATTGCCATGCCCAACCGCTGGCGCAGGTCGGCGAGCAGGGAGATGATCTGGCTTTGGGTCGTGACGTCGAGGCCGGTGGTCGGTTCGTCTAGGATCAGCAGGTCGGGATCGCAGGCCAGCGCCATGGCAATACAGACGCGCTGCTGCTGACCGCCGGAAAGCTGGTGGGGATAGCGCCGGATCAGCCGTTCGGGATCGGGCAGCCCGACTAGACCGAACAGGTTGACGATAGCGTCGTTGGCTGCGTCCTCCGTCGCGACGGCGCGATGCTGCAAGAGAACTTCGGCAATCTGCCGGCCGACCCGCAAGTGGGGCGACAACGCGGTTGTCGGGTTCTGCGGCACCAGGCTAATGCGATGACCACGCAGCCGGTCGAGTTGGGTCCGGTTCATGGCGAGCACATTGTCACCGCGATACAGCACCTCGCCACGGCTGACCCGCGCGTTCGAGCGTAAGTAACCGAGCAGGGTATAGGCGAGCGTCGATTTGCCGCAGCCGGACTCGCCGACCAGGCCGAGCACCTCGCCCTCGCGGATCTCGATCGAGACGCTATCCAGCACCTTCAGCCAGCGCCCGCCAGTGCGGTAGGCGAAGTCGAGGTCGCGTACCGCCATGACGGTTTCGGGCATGGCGGTCATCGCTCGCCTAGCCGCACGGTGCGGCCCAGGATGCGCGCCAGCCCCTCGGTGAACATGTTGAGACCGACAATCAGCGAGGCCAACGCCAACCCCGGGCCGATGACGGTGATGGGTTGAATTAGAACAAGCGCCCGGTTCTCGCTGATCAGGAGACCCCATTCCGGCATGGGCGCTTTGATACCAAAGCCCAGAAATCCCAGTGCGCCGATCAGCGCTGGAGCGTAACCGGCACGGAGGGAGAACTCGACGAGGAGCGTACCGGTCGTATTGGGCAGAAGTTCCCGGCGCATGACCGACCAGGCACTTTCGCCCCGCAACTTTGCGATAGTGACGAAGTCCCGGGTGATGATATCGAGTGCAGCGGCACGTGCCATCCGAGCAATGCGCGGCGTGTAGACAAGGGCCACCACGAAGATGACTAGACCAGGCTCGCCCGATAGCTCCGGGCCTGCAGTGGCAACGGCAAGCAGCGCCAGCACCAGAAACGGAATCGCAATGAAGGCCTCTGCAAGCCGCTGAACTACTTCATCGAGCCACCCTCCAATATAGGCTGAGATGAGACCAATGGTCGCGCCGACCACAAGCCCGAAGACGGTTCCGGCGAAAGACAAGAGAATGACGATATGCGCGCCGTAGAGTACTCGCGAAAATACATCGCGACCAAGCTGATCAGTACCGAAAGGATGTCCCCAGCTCATTCCTTCAAGTGGCAAGCCGGTGCGAATCTGTGCATAGCCATAAGGAATCCAGAGCGTGCCGAGCACAGCCACCACAACCCAGAAAACGAGGATGGCTGAACCGATTTTCAATGACTGAGGCGATCGCCACCACAGACTTGCTAAGCGGGCGATTGGGTTGGGTCGCGTGGCCGGGCCATCGAGGCTTGACATGACGCTATCCACTCCTGAGCCGCGGATTCAACAGAATCGCCCCGATATCGGCCATTAGGTTGGCGAGAATGTAAACAGCTGCGGCAATCATCACGGTCACCTCGATCAACGGAACATCGAGTACCTGGACAGCATCAATCAAGAGATTGCCAAACCCAGGGTAAGAGAACACGCGCTCGACAATGACAACACCGCCAATCAAATAACTCAAATTTAGGGCGGTGATGTTGAGCGACGGAATCAACGCATTCGGCAGGGCATGGCGGAGCAGCACACGGCGTGCCGACATGCCCTTTAACTCGGCCATGCGGATATAGTCGGAATCTAGTACCTCGATGAGGTTGTCGCGCAACATGCGCACGGCATAAACCGCCATGACAACGGCCAACGTCACCGCCGGCAGGACAAGCGCCCTCGCCCATCCCTCAACCGTCGTCGCGTCGGTCACCGTCGAAACCGCCGGCAGAACGGGGATGAACACGACGAACGCGATCATCAGAAGACTCGCCAGAAGAAAATCGGGAGTCGAGAGCAGCAGCAGGGTCACGATCGACATGCCATGGTCGATCGGTCGGTCGCGCCGGATCGCCTGAATGAGCGCCGGAACAATCGCAAATGGGAGGTAGAGCAGAAAGGCGACGCCGGCGAGAACAAGTGTGTTGAATACCTTGTCAGCCAAGATGTCACTGATCCGCCGACCGCTGGTCAACGCAACGCCAAAATCGCCCTGCACAATGCCACCGAGCCACAGTAGATAACGTTCCCAACCGGGCGCATCGAGGTTGAGCTTGAGACGGAGAACCGCAAGGTTTACTTCGGTCGCATTGCGGCCCAAGATCCTTGAGGCGACGTCGCCAGGGAGCAGTTCGACCGCAGCGAAGATCACGATCGAAACCAGCAACAACGTGAGCATCGCGCCCAGCGCACGTCCGATAATGAGACGCAAGATGTTCACGGCTGACGCTCGTCGGGACCACTGCCGAGCCAGATTGCCGCTAAGTTTGGCTGCCTGTTAGGATGCACTATTAGTCCGGCCACTCGAAGTACCGGTTCTTCAGCGCGCGATGATATTGGTAAACAGTTTCGCACTGCCGGTCAGGGTCGTCAGGCACCGGAACCCGGACCGGCACAGCTTCCATGCGTGGTACAAGCGTCGAGCTGCCTGCCACGATCCTGGCGTTGTATTCGTCGAAGTCGGCTGACAGTCCCATCAGTGGCCAAGCATCAGCGGCAGCAAACTCCATCAGAAAAAGTCGTCTACCTCGTCGCGACAGGTTGGGGCCGGATCCGTGGATCATCCGGACATGATGAACGGTCACGGACCCTGCCTTGGCGACAAGCGGCACGGCCGAAGCGAAGTCGATGTCGCATTTGGTCCTATCGATAGCGCCGCTAAAGATGCCGTCGATGTGATGGTCATAGATTGGCCCCTTGTGACTTCCCGGCACGACCAGAAGGGGTCCGTTTTCCTCGTCCATGTCATCTAACAAAACGCCAACAGCAAGCAAGTCCTGGTTGGTGTGCGGGTAGAATGCCCAGTCCTGGTGCCATTCAACCGGGGCTCCATTTCTCGGCGGTTTCATGTTGAGTTTACTGGCGTTCAGACGAATGTTCGATCCAATCAACGGCTCGAGTATGCCAGTGATAACCGGGTCGCTAACAAGCTCCCGGAATTCGGGGTAAAATCGGTCAGGCGCATTGATGCGGAAAATCCGAGGCGCGTCCAGGCTATGGCCGCTTTCGAGATCGAAGCGTTCGTCGCCTTGATTAGCTGACGCAGCCTCTGCAGCGATCCCGTCAATACACGCGCGGCACCGGCTCAACCGATCTGCATCCAGCACGTCCGTGACGATCAGATACCCATTTTTCCTGTAGAACTCGATGTGAGTATGATCAAGTGTCATAAGAGTTTAACTTCCTGCGGGGATAAGTCTCGCTTTTCAGCGGCTCTCATTCCATCGCTTCTGCTGTTAATCTCTAAGCCGGCGTCATTCGCTGTCCATGTTATAGACACGTCTCAACAGTACCGTATCTCGGTCTAGTGTTAGCCCCCAACCGGGGTCGTTAGACAGCGTGATCCTCCCGCCCTCGGGCAGCGGTTCCCCCAAGAACATTGGGCCGAGACTTGGAACTATTTGATCACCCACAGTGCTCGCATTGAAATACTCGACGAATGGCGAGTGCGCTTGTGTGATGCTGAAATGATAGCTATAGGATCCACCGCAATGAGGTACCACAGGAATGTCGTAGGCAGCCGCCATGGCTGCGATACGAAGAACCTCCGTGAGTCCGCCAACGTGCATGACATCCGGCTGAAGTACGTCAATTGCGCGATCCTTGATCAACTCGCGAAATCCGTAACGGCTGTACTCATGCTCGCCCGTCGCCCACCGCACCCACGGTGCCGCTGACTTTAGTTGTCTGTAGCCCTCCCAGTCATCGGCGTGTAGCGCCTCCTCGAACCAGTATACATCCAGGTCCTTGACGGCACGCGCAAGGTCGCGCGCGTATCCAACATCGAGTGACATAAAACAGTCCACCATAAGGGGGAAGTTGGGCCCTACCGCCTGGCGATGTTGAGCGAGAAACTCAACATTCGACTTCAAACCGGCAGGCCCTTCCCCGGGACCAAAGGGCAGCGGCACCTTTGCTCCGAAGAATCCGAGCTCCTTGTAGCGGGCAGGACACGGACCGGTACAATAGGCGATCAAATCATCCCTTACGGCACCCCCAATCAATTTATATACAGGTTCGCTCCTTAGTTTGCCTAGCAAATCCCACAGCGCCAAATCGACGGCACCAATGGCCGACACCGCGAGGCCCTTGCGTCCATATGGACTCGATGCACGGTACATCTGATCCCAGATCCGGGCGATATCACGCGGGTCGGAACCGACTACAAAGCGGCGAAAGTGTTTTTCGATTAAATAGCAGGCCGGCTCGCCGCCAAAACCGGTCGCCAATCCGATGAGGCCATCCTCTGTTTCGACCTCGACGAACACACTCCCGATGGCATCGGCTCCCCAACTCTTTAGGGTCGTTTGATACTCCGGATAGAGGGACATTGGACTGGCTATCCGGGAGTCAGTAACCCAATGTCCCTCCTCTTGGGCAAAATAGTCACCGCCGGCTGTTCGAGAACCAATGTCGAACGCACGGAGTGCTTTGATAACACATTTCCTCACCTGGCGATTCTCCAGCAGCGATTCCATACGGCCCCGTGGCCGCTCCGTCATAGTTCCGGTGGAGCGACTGAACGCCCCCACCCATTCCAAACAACACTCTCGCGCTCGCCACGTCTTATCGAACCTTGCGAGATTGAGAACTCCAATCCGGGCACACCTATCCACACCCTTCGAACTGGCGACGTGGCCCCAGCGCCAGAAAGTGGAACTCACATCGTCCCACGGTTCGGGTCGTCAATCACACTGGAGGTGACGATAGTCGATGCGATTGACGTCGACATGAGGTTGGAATCCCGAGCAACCCTTTCGCAAAGCTGACACGGTCACAGCAAACGCCGGCAACACGTTCCCCCCATCCTCTGAGATTATCCGCTGCGCCTCCTGGTAAAGCTCGCGGCGCTGGACTGGATCGACTGTAGCGTTTGCCTGGTTTAACAGCGCGTCATATTCGTCGCTGTACCAATGAGTTTCGTTCCATGGGGATGTCGTCAGGTAGGTATTGGCCAGTGCCTCACCCGGCGGTCTGGCAGCCATGTAGGAGATGACCAACGGGTATTTCAGCCAGATGGTGTCCCAATACCCTTCGACCGGAGTATTGACCACGTTGACCCTAATCCCGGCTTCTTTCGCCATTTCGGCATAGACCTCAGCCAGTAGCTTCATCCCGGAGAAGGAGTCGGACGTGTAAAGGTCAACATCGAGTCCGTTGGGGTACCCGGCTTCGGCCAGCAACTCTTTGGCCTTCCCTATATCTTGTACCTTTATGTCTGAACGGTAGGCATTTGGCGAACTGGGCGGGATCGGAACGTCATTCCCGGGTTCCCCATAGCCAAGTAGAACCGTCTCCACAATCGCTTCACGATCGACAACAAGCTTCATGGCTGTACGGACACGAACATCATCAAACGGCGGCGTATCGGTCCACATCGCAAGGAACAGTGCAGTTGCGCCGGATGTCGATATTAGGTTCACATCGGAATTGTCGCCGAGGGTCGTCAATGTCACCGGATCGACGACCAGTGCGAGATCAGCTTCACCGTTCATGATTGCCGCCGCCCGACTCATCGATTCCGTTATGACTCTAATTTCCAGGCACTCGGCGATTGGCAGACCGGCCTGCCAATAATTAGGATTGCGTCGCAAAATACGTACCGGACCGTTGATCGTGAACTCTTCCTGCATGAAAGGCCCCGTCCCGACGCCGTGCACACGAAGATCTTCAGCTTGAGCCCCTTCTGGGACAATCATGGAGTACTTGGTTGCGATAAGAAGCGGCAATTCAACAACCGGCTGAGGTAGCGTAATACGCACAGTATAGGTGTCGATCGCCTCGATTTTGGCTCCTGTAAGGAAGCCAAAAACCTGCGAACCCCCTGGAGAAATATTCGGATCGAGTATTCGTTGGATGCTGTAAACTACATCTCCAGAATCGAATGCGGTGCCGTCGTGAAACGTCACACCTTGACGCAAGTAGAATGTCCACACAGTTCCATCCGAATTCGACTCCCAGGAATTCGCCAGCACAGGATATGGCTGCATTGCGCTATCGCGATCCACGAGTGGCTCATATACAGCTTGGATGTGATAGGTGTTGTCAGTACCCAGCAGCTCGGCGGGATCCATTGATTGTTTCTCACCATCCGATTCGTATCCAAGGACACGAACGCATTGGTCTTGAGCAGCTACCGACAACAATGGAAACAAGCTCATCAGCATGAGGCTTGCCACGAATGTCGTACAGATTCTAAGTTTGACCATCATCGTTCCTCCTCAGCACATTCTGATTTAATTCGAAGACCATCGAACGTTACTTCTTGTCGGCGCGGAATATGCCCCCATCGAAGCGGGCGTCATACTCCGCCGGCCAATCCAGTGCACCTACGCCTCTCCCCGCGCCGCCCTGATGGGCAAGCCGCTCTCTGAGATTTTAGAGGATATGTTTGAATAGGTGATCTCCCCAGGCATCGAAAAGGGCCGTTCGGTCGGCCGTACGAAGCATATGCAGAAGCTCCACATGCTCCTGCATTAGACTGTTGAAATTGACAGCCCGCGACTCGATCAATCCTCGCGCGATACGGACGTGCGGCCACAGCGTCTGCCACAACAGCGAAGCGGTGCGGTTGCCGCTAAGCTGGCAGATATCACGGTGAAACCCGAGATCTGCCTGTTCGAACAACGCGGCATCGCCTGCCGTGGCGGCATCGTCCATATGTTCGATCGCCGCTTCCAACGCGGTGAGCTCAATGTTCCCAGACTCGATCATGTTGAGGAGATCGGCGACCGCGAGCTTTTCTATTTCCAGGCGAGCCCTGAACACCTCGCGCGCCATGGCATCGTCGACTTCCATTACGCGGCAGCCGCTGTGCGGTACCTTGACGACGATCCCTTGGGCCTGAAGCGTACGTAGTGCCTCGCGCACCGACACCCGGCTTGTGTCATAGGCCTGTTCAAGAAACGACTCGCGCAGCCACTGCCCCGGCTTCAAACGGCCTCTCGCAATGTCGCTGACGATGTCCTGCCACAGCCAATCTGCAAGTGGCATCGTACTTGTTTTGCTACGGTTATCGGGACCGCCTGCGCCAAGCGACTTATCCCAGTGTACGAGTTCCACATTCATGGCAATTCAGCCACCTCGCTATATGGCGCAATCATAAAATGAAGATTGTCCTACAATCAAGATTTTTTGTCATACGATTTCGGCTCAGGACTCATGCGGTAGAGGCATTGTCACGGCAACTCGGCTAGGCGCACCGGCGGCGCTGCCGTAGCTTCTGGCGATGACAGCTCTCTCATTCAAGCGCCACCGCTTCCCGCCCACGATCATCCGACACTGCGTCTGGCTCTATGCCCGGTTCACGCTCTCTCACGCGATGGTTCAAATCCCTGGAATCCAGCGCATACAGCCCCGCGACGCTCTTCACCGATGCCAGCGTGGCGCTGCCTGGGATTGCTTGGGCGTCACTTCCGTAAAGGTCGAACCAAGGCAGTCCCGCATCGCTGTAGTCTTTGGCCATAGGAGGCGTGCACGGCGGCTGGGAGCCTGCCACGTTTAACCACTGCTGAGCGTTTAGGATGGTGATGAAACAACGGCTGGCATGCCTCTGGTCCCATGCATCGAGCCCATACGGATCGTCCACGACGCGTTGCCGCATACGTCCGCCGGGAGCCAGGGACAACGCAGCGGATTGAGATGCACACTGAAACGACACGCCCTCTTCAGCAAAGCCCCGCACCTCGAAGAGCTGCCGATAACGATCGGCTTTCATCGGATACACGACCAGCTGGATTCCGCCGACGTCTGCCTTGCCTGTGATCTGCTCCTCAACTGAGTAGCCAGCGCCCAACGCCATGGCGACAAACTGGCGAATCACGCCTCGCTCGATGCAGTAGCGTCGAGCCAACGCTGTTCGGGGACGACGATGTAATCCTGCGGATCGTCATTGAGAGGTGACGTCCCTGGACGTGGTGTAGCTGGGTATCGCGTTGGTCATCGGCGCTTTCCGGTAGGGTCTGGTTGCGACACCAACCTTTCTGGGGAGACCACCGATGACCGACGACATGATGAACCTGCGCGCGCTCGTGGAGAAGAGCGCGGATGCCGATCTGCTGCGCGAGATGATCGGCTTTGCCGCCGAGAAGCTGATGGAGATGGAGGTTGGCGCCGCCACGGGTGCCGCCTGGGGCGAGAAGTCGCCGCTTCGGACGGCCCAGCGCAACGGCTACCGCGACCGGGACTGGGAGACACGCGC
>JAQCFD010000112.1 GCA_027618305.1 Pseudomonadota bacterium | reverse complement strand
TTCCGCTGGATCGCCGATGTCGCCGAGACGACCCAGCCGCGCCTGCGCCGCCTGAAACCGGTGGTCGCCGTCGAGACCTTCGCCGAGAGTCTGCGTTGGGAAATGGACCTGCGCATGGAAGGTGCGGCCGCCTCGGAGCTGCATGGCAATTTCGAGGACGACCCGATGTATGTCGTCCCCATGATCGACTGGGAGCGGACCGGGCGCCGGGTCCTGACCACCGAGTGGATTAACGGGATCCCGGTGCATGATGTCGACGCGCTGATCGCGGCGGGCCATGACCTCGAAGCGATCGTGCGCAAGGCATCGGAATCCTTTTTCCTGCAGGTTTTCCGCGACGGATTCTTCCACGCTGACATGCACCCCGGAAACGCCTTCGTACGCGACGACGGCGCGCTGTGTGTCGTCGATTTCGGGATCATGGGCCGGATCGACCGGCGCACGCGCTATTTCCTGGCCGATATGCTGCTCGGCTTCGTCACCGGCGATTATGCGCGCGTCGCGGATGTTCACTTCCAGGCAAATTATGTCCCGGCCGACACGAACCGCCAGGTGTTTCACCAGGCGATCCGGGCAATCGGCGAGCCGATTTTCGATCGCCCGCCCAGCGAAATATCCATTGCCCGGCTGCTGGCCCAGCTGTTCCAGGTCTCCGAGCGGTTCGACATGGAGGTGCAGCCCGAACTCCTGCTGTTGCAGAAGACCATGCTGCTGGCCGAAGGGGTTGGCCGCCGCCTCGCGCCGGAACTGAACATGTGGCACCTGGCCCTGCCGCTGGTCGAGGAATGGATGCGTGAGCATCGCGGCCCCGAGGCCCGCCTGGCCGAGATGACCGCCGACGTGATCCGCGCCGCCACCCGGCTGCCCAAGGCCGTCGAGGCGGTCGAGCAGGCCGCCACGCGCATCGCCGGCGGGCAGATCAAGCTCGACCTCGGACGCACCGGGCCCCCGCAATGGCCGCTATGGGTGGCGATCGTGGTGCTCACCGGTCTGATTCTCGCGGAATTCCTGAGCTAACGCGCCGCCGGGCACCATTCCTGCCGCAGCCTTGCCGCAGCCTTGCCGCAGCCTTGCCGCAGCCTTGCCGCACAATTGCAGCATCCTTGCCGTGAGGGGGAAAACCCTATCTATCTACATACAGTTTTCGTAAATTGCACACTCGCCCCCCGAACCGGGCTGTATGCGGAGATACACCTGATGTTGCACGGCAAACGGATTCTGCTGATCGTCAGCGGCGGCATTGCCGCCTACAAGAGCCTTGAGCTCGTGCGCCGCCTGCGCGAGCGCGGCGCCGATGTGCGCTGTGTGCTGACCCGCGGCGGGTCGCAGTTCGTCACACCCCTGTCGCTTGCGGCCCTGAGCGAGGACAAGGTCTATACCGAGCTGTTCTCCCTCACCGACGAGGCCGAAATGGGCCATATCCAGCTGTCGCGCGATGCGGACCTGCTGGTCGTCGCCCCCGCCACCGCCGATATCCTCGCCAAGATGGCCCAGGGACAGGCCGACGACCTGGCCTCGACCGTGCTGCTCGCCACCGACAAGGACGTGATGGTCGCACCGGCGATGAATGTCCGGATGTGGGAGCACGCCGCCACCCAGGCCAATCTGGAAACATTGCGCGGGCGCGGTGTCCACGTGATCGGTCCCGAGGAAGGCGACATGGCCTGCGGTGAGTTCGGTCTCGGGCGCCTCTCGGAGCCGGGTGACATCGCTGCCGCGATATCGGATTTTTTTCAATCCAGCGCGCCGCTGTCGGGTCGGCGTGCGCTGGTCACCAGCGGCCCGACCCATGAACCGATCGACCCGGTGCGTTACATCGCCAATCGCTCGTCGGGCCGCCAGGGCCATGCGATCGCCGCGGCACTGGCAAGCCGGGGGGCGGCGACCACGCTCGTCTCAGGCCCCACGAACCTGCCCGACCCACCCGGCGTGACCGTTGTCCATGTCGAGAGCGCGCGCGACATGCTGGCCGCCTGCGAGGCCGCCCTGCCCGCCGACGTGGCCGTGTGTGCGGCCGCCGTCGCCGATTGGCGGGTCGCCAAAATGGCCAACGAGAAACTCAAAAAGAACGGCGCCGGCCTGCCAGCCCTCGAAATGGCTGAGAATCCCGACATTCTCGCGACCCTCGCCGCGGCCACCAACACCCGTCCCAGGCTCGTCATCGGCTTCGCCGCAGAGACCGAGCAGGTGGTCGAAAACGCCCGCGCCAAGCGCAAACGCAAGGGTTGCGACTGGATCCTCGCCAATGACGTGTCACCGGAGACGGGCACATTCGGCGGCGGAGACAACACGATTCATCTGGTGAGCGCCGACGGCGTCGAGGACTGGCCGCGCATGTCCAAGACGGATGTCGCCAACCGCCTGGCCGATCGCATCGCACAGACGCTGGAGACAGACAGTGGAGACAAGTGAATGAGTGGGCCGGTTGAAGTTGCGGTCACGCGCCTGCCCCACGGGGCGGACCTGGAACTGCCTTCCTATGAAACCGACGACGCCGCTGGCATGGATCTGCGCGCGGCGGTCACGAACGATGTCTTGCTCGCCCCCGGCGAACGCGCGCTGATCCCGACCGGCCTGGCCATCGCGCTCCCGTCCGGTTACGAGGCCCAGGTGCGGCCGCGCTCCGGCCTGGCCCTGCGTAACGGCATCTCCCTGGTGAACACGCCGGGCACCATCGATGCGGACTATCGCGGCGAGGTCGGGGTGATTCTCATCAATCACGGCACCGAGGCCTTCACCGTGGACCGGGGCATGCGGATCGCCCAGATGGTGATCGCGCCCGTGACGCAGGCGACCTGGCGGGAGACCGACAATCTGTCCGACACCGCGCGGGGTGCGGGGGGGTTCGGCTCGACCGGCACCACCGACACAAACAAGAAAAGCTGAACCATGTTCCGTCTGTCGCGAAAAACCCTGTTTGCCATCGAAGCGGTGCTCGATATCGCCTACCACGCCGGCCCGGCGCCCGTGCAAAGCCGCGAGATCACGCGGCGCCAGGGCATTCCGCGCCGCTATCTCGAACAGGTGCTGCAGAATCTCGTGCGGGCGGGCGTCCTGACCGGCGTGCGCGGCCCGCGTGGCGGCTACCGGCTGGCGCGGGAGCGCCGCCGCATCACGCTGGCCGACATCGTCGGGGTGATCCTTGAGATGGAGGCCCGCGACGACCCCACTGACGAGGTCGACGGCTCACCGCTGGGCCTCGAGGTCGTGCGGCCTCTGTGGCGCGAGTTGGCCGACGACTGTATGGAACAACTGGAGAAAATCACGATCCAGGACCTCTGCAATCGCGCCCGCCAGGCGGGGGTCGAGAGCGAAGAACCGGACCGCGTCGACTACACGATCTAGTTGTGAACCAAACCCGAATTCACGGAAACCCACCGCATGTCCAACACCGATCAGAACCGCCCCGCCGAATTTCGTGGCCGCATCTATGACTCCATCGTCGACACGATCGGCGCCACGCCGCTCGTCCGCATTCCGCGCCTCGCCGCGGCGGAAGGTTGCAAGGCCGACCTGGTCGCCAAGCTCGAATTCTTCAACCCGCTCGCCTCGGTCAAGGACCGGATTGGCAACGCGATGATTTCGGCCGCCGAGGCCGAGGGCAAGATCGGCCCGGGCTCGGTCATCGTCGAGCCCACATCGGGCAACACCGGTATCGCGCTGGCCTTCGTCTGTGCCGCACGCGGCTATCGCTGCATTCTGGTGATGCCGGACTCCATGTCCCAGGAGCGCCGCAAGATGCTGGCCTTGCTCGGCGCGGAATTGATCCTGACCCCGGCCGCCGACCGCATGCCCGGCGCCATCACGAAGGCCCAGGAAATCGTCGACACAACCGACAACGCAATCATGCTGCAGCAGTTCCAGAACCCGGCGAATCCCGAGATTCACCGGCACACCACCGCGGAAGAAATCTGGAAAGACACCGGCGGCGTGGTCGACGTGTTCGTGGCCGGTGTGGGCACCGGCGGCACGATTACCGGTACCGCCGAAGTGCTGAAGGAACGCAATCCGAACCTGCATGTTGTGGCCGTGGAGCCCGAAGACAGCGCCGTCCTGTCCGGCGGCCCGGCCGGGCCGCATATGCTCCAGGGGATCGGCACCGGCTTCATCCCGGACATCCTGAACACAAAAATCTATGACGAGGTGGTGCCGATCGCCAACGAGACCGCCTTCGTCACCGCGCGCAAGCTGGCGCGCATCGAGGGCATCCCGGTCGGCATCTCCTCCGGCGCAGCGCTGGCAGCCGCGATCGAGGTGGGCTCGCGCGATGAGATGGCGGGCAAGCTGATGGTCGTGATCCTGCCGTCCTTCGCCGAACGCTACCTTTCCACGGCGCTGTTCGAGGGGCTCTAGGACCCGGCATATGGAGTTGAACGACGAGCAGTTTCACCGCTACGCCCGCCATCTGATCCTCGACGAGGTCGGCGAGGAAGGGCAGGAGAAGCTGCTTGAGTCCCGGGTGCTGGTGGTCGGCGCGGGCGGGCTGGGCGCGCCCCTGCTCATGTATCTCGCCGCGGCGGGGGTAGGCACGCTGGGCATCGTCGACGACGACGAGGTCGATCTCACCAACCTTCAGCGCCAGATCGTCCACGCCACCGGCTCCGTCGGCCGGCAGAAGACCGATTCCGCCCGAGACACGATTGCGGCCCTCAATCCGGGCATCAACGTCGTCACCCACGACGTGCGGCTCGACGCCCGGAACGCCGAAGCGATTCTCGCCGACTACAATCTCGTCGCCGACGGGTCGGATAATTTCGAGACCCGTTATTTGCTGAACGATCTTTGTTATCGGGCGGGAATCCCGCTGGTCGCCGCCGCGATGCTCCGCTTCGAGGGCCAGCTGTTTACCTTCCGGCGCAACGACGATAACCCCACCGCCTGTTACCGCTGCATCTTCCCCGAAGCGCCGCCCGAAGACCTGGTGCCGCGCTGCGAGGAGGCCGGGATTCTGGGTGCGCTGGCAGGGGTCATGGGGTCGCTGCAGACCACCGAGGTGCTCAAGGAACTGCTCGGGCTGGGCGAGAGCCTGGCCGGGCGGATGCTGATCTACGACGCGCTGAACACGGGGTTTCACACGATCAACGTGCCCCGCAACCCGGACTGCGCAGTCTGCGGGACACAGCGCGGCTAAACTTTCGCTAGAACATCGTCTCCAGCACCCGGTCGGGCGGCGTGTGGCCGTCCACGAAGGTGCGGATGTTGATCACCACCTTCTCGCCCATCTCCCGGCGCCCCTCGATCGTGGCGGAGCTCAGATGGGGCAGCAGCAACACATTGTCGGCCGCCATCAGGCGCGGATCGACGGCGGGTTCATGTTCGAACACATCGAGGCCCGCGCCCGCGAGCTGACCCGCCTCGATCATGTCGCCCAGCGCGCGCTCGTCGATCACCTCGCCGCGCGATGTGTTGACGATGTAAGCATGGGGCTGGAGCAGTGCCAGGCGGCGGCGCGACAGGAGGTGATAACTCGCGGGGGTACGCGGGCAATTGACCGACACGATATCGACCCGCGCCAGCATCTGGTCGAGGGATTCCCAATAGGTGGCGTCGAGCTCCTCCACCACGTCCGGATGGGCCGGGCGGCGGTTGTGATAGTGAATCTTGAGCCCGAAACCCCTTGCACGGCGGGCGAGCGCGGTTCCGATCCGGCCCATGCCGATGATCCCCAGCCGCTTGCCCCAGATCCGGCTGCCCGGCAGGAGGGTCGGCGACCAGCCCTGCCACGCGCCCGAGCGGATCAATTGCGCGCCCTCGTGCAGCCGCCGGGGCACGGCCAGAATCAGCGCCATATTCATGTCGGCCGTATCCTCGGTCAGGACGCCCGGCGTGTTGGTGACCGTGATGCCACGCTCGCGCGCGGCGGGCAGGTCGATATTGTCGATCCCGTTGCCGTAGTTGGCGATCAGCTTCAGGCGATCGCCGGCCTCGCCGATGATCCGGGCGCTGATATGGTCGGTCACGGTCGGCACGAGCACGTCGGCTTCCTGCACTGCGGCCACCAGTGCGGCCTCGCTCATCGGCGTGTCATTGTCGTTCAGGCGCGTGTCGAACAGCTCCTTCATCCGCGCTTCCGTATTCTCCGGAAGCCGGCGTGTAACGATGACGATGGGCTTGTTGTCCGACATGTTCCCTCTGGCGGGCGCCGCGCCGATCCCGGTTTCCCGATCTTGGCCTGGCACCCTCTCTCCTCCGCTCCGATTATCGCGGAAGCCCCTCTGTGCGCAAGGGTCTGGGCGAACGCGCCGGCGTATTTCCCATGCTTGACCGCCGCCGTCCCCTCGGATAGACGGCTAGGCATGTTGTTTCGGTCCCTTTCCGCCCCGCTTGGCATGTTCGTGATCATGGCGTTTGTCATGATTGCGTCCGGACCCGCGGCCGCCCAGCAAGTGGCGCGCCCGCCCGCCGAGGCCATCGACAACCCATCGGGGCTGCCGGTTCCACGCTGGGTCAGCCTCCGCGCCCGGGAAGCCAATCTGCGCACCGGGCCGGGCGCGCGTTATCCGATCGAATGGGTGCTGCAACAGCGCAGTCTGCCGGCCGAAGTCGTCGGCGAGTTCGAGAACTGGCGCCAGATCAAGGTTCAGGACGGCACCGTGGGCTGGGTCCACAAGTCGATGCTCTCGGGCAAGCGAATGGCCACGGTGACGGCGGCGCGCGTGCGGGTCCTGCAGGCGCCGGACACCGGCGCGCCCTTGGCGGCCTTCGTGGAGAACGGGGTCATCGTCGCGCTCGACGGTTGCGAGGCAACCTGGTGCCGAATCTCCGTGGCAAGCCACGGCGTCGAGGGCTGGATTGACCGATCCGCGCTCTGGGGGATTTACGACGGCGAAGCCGTCAACCGCTGAGCCGGCAGACAATCGCCCAACAGACACGCCGGCGATTGGCTAATCAGCCGTCGAAGTCACCCGCCAGTTCGGTGCGCACATCGTCTGTCAGAATGGTCATATGGGCATAGTCGGGGTGGGTGAAACCCAGGGTAACCTCTGCCCCTGACTGTCGAAATGCGGCGATCTGCGCGTCGGTAAACGGGAAATGGATAAACTGCACCGAGCTGGCCTTGCCGTCGGCGTTGGTGCGATCCACGTCGGCCTCGGGCACGCCCGTGATCGTCTCGCCATCGATCTTCACGAACGCTGTCTCCTCGACCCCGCCCAGTTTCGACAGCACCATCTTGCGACGGACTTCGTCATCAATCTCGAACATCACTGTGGCGACCAACTCATGGCCGTTGGGGATCAGCGGGTTGTAGGCGGACAGCTCGTCGTCGATCTGCGCCGCGCCGCCGCGCTCAATGTAAAGCATCTCATGGATCTGGTGCCACATGGTCGCGTAGCACTCGAAATAGGCCGTGGCATAGGGCCCCAACTCGACCCGTCGGTTTTTCTTTCGGGCCACGAGGGCAGCGCGCCGGTCCTTGCGGGTCCGGCCATACTCTTCCATGTCGATGAGGTCGTCGCGGGTGATCGCATGCGGCGCGGACATTATTCGTCTCCGGTTCTAGGAACTGAGTTCGGGCGCGAGCCCGTAGGCGAGCGCGAACAGCTCGACGGGATGATAGCTGCGCGCCGGCGCGGTCTCGCCCGCACCGAGTTGGCGTTCGATGCCTTGCAGGATGTGGTCCGCCGCGAGCGGGCATTCGGACACGATATAGCGGCTCTCCTTGGCCTGGCGCACGACCGGCCGACCGACCTTGATCGCCGTGTCGAAATTCTCCTTCATGATCCCCCACGAGCCGCCATGGCCCGAGCAGCGCTCGATGACCTTGAGGTCGGCATCGGGGATAAATCGCAGCATTTCCGCAGCTTTCTGGCCCATATTCTGGGCCCGTGCATGACAGGCCAGGTGCAGGGCGACCGGTTCCGGCAACGGCGACAGACCGGCGACCAGCCCTTCATTCTTGGCGATGTCGACGATGTATTCGGTGATGTCCCGGGTCGCCGCCGACAGCGCCTTCACATTCTCGTCGTCAGGCAACATCAACGGCCATTCGAATTTCATCATCAAAGCGCAGGACGGCGTCAGCGCGATGATGTCTTTGCCTGTATCCACATGGGGCCGGAACGCCGCCGCGACCGTCCGGGCCATGGCGGCCACCTCGTTGAGTTGTCCCTGTTCGAGCTGGGGCATGCCGCAGCAGCTCGGATGCAGGGCCGAGGTTGCCACGCCGTTGCGGGCGAGAATCCGCTGGGCCAGCACGCCCGTGTCGGGCTTGTTGTAGTTCACGAAACAGGTGGCATAGAGCACCGCCTCGCGCCCATAGGCCGGCGCCGCCGTGTTGACCTCGGGCGGCGCATTCTCGGCCTGGCGGACGAAGGTCTTGGCCGCGGGCACAAATTTCGGCAGGTCGGCGTCACGATGGACGCCCGCGATTTTCTCGATCACCGGCCGGGTCAGCTTGTTGCCCCGGTCCGATGCCCAGTTCGCCACCCCCGCCATCTTGCCGGCGAGCCGACCGTTACGATCGGTCTGGATCAGCTGTTTCTCGTTCCAGCCCACGTCACCCTTCTTCGCCTCGACCGCGCGGTAGCGCAGCATCAGGTGGGGGAAGTCCAGGTTGAACTCATGGGGCGGCACATAGGGGCACTTGGTCATGTAGCACATGTCGCAGAGCGTGCAGGCGTCCACGACGGGCGTGAAATCGGCGCTGTCGACGCTGTCGAGTTCACCCGAGTCCGACTCGTCGATCAGGTCGAACAGGCGCGGAAAGGAATCGCAGAGATTGAAGCAGCGCCGGCAGCCATGACAGATATCGAAGATCCGACGCATTTCCTCGTCGAGTTTCGCCTCATCGAAGAAATCCATCTCCTGCCAGCCCAGCGGGTGGCGGGTCGGGGCATCGAGGCTTCCCTCGCGCGGGACCGCGCCCTCGTTCATGCTGCCATTTTCATCCGTCATCGTTTCGTGTCTCCGCCTGCGCCGGGGCACATCTTCCCCGCAACCCGCCCGCAATATTCGCGCGGCTGGCAATCAAAACCACCTAAAACGTGAAAGCCGGGGCCGCCGCGATACGCCGACGGCCCCGGAATCAATCAGTTGAGCTCGTCGAGCGCCTTCTGGAAACGACCCGCATGGCTCTTTTCAGCCTTGGCAAGCGTCTCGAACCAGTCGGCGATCTCGTCATGACCCTCTTCACGCGCCGTGCGCGCCATACCCGGATACATGTCGGTGTACTCGTGGGTCTCACCGGCAACCGCGGCCTTGAGATTGTCCGAGGTCGGACCGATCGGCTGGCCCGTGGCCGGATCACCAACCTCTTCGAGGAATTCGAGATGACCATGGGCATGGCCCGTCTCACCCTCGGCGGTCGAGCGGAAAACCGCGGCGACATCGTTGTAGCCCTCGACGTCGGCCTTCTGCGCGAAATACAGGTAACGACGGTTCGCCTGGCTTTCGCCGGCAAACGCTTCTTTGAGATTTTCTTCGGTCTTGGAACCCTTAAGCGACATCATTCGCCTCCTTGGTATTGAAATACAGGGGTAGTGAGGTACAGGTTTGTTCGTCCGCCCTTATAAGCAGGCCGGTATTGCGATGCGGGCCGGCCGGTCAACGTGTCACCGCCGTCCCGGGAATTGCCTACGTCGCCAATATGGCAATGATGACGGCCGGAGTCAATAGTTTGGAACTGTTCCAGACTATAATTTATCACACTGATAAAATGGGTTTTATTGAGAACGACTATCGTTCGCGCGGCGGAGCCGGACGATCACGTCCACCCGGGCCACTTCCGCGTCGGCCGGCGCGGCCGGCATCGAGGCGAGCGCGATCTGGTCGCCGGGGATATCCTGCAGCGCCCCATCATCTTCGTAGAAGAAATGGTGGTGATCAGACACGTTCGTGTCGTAGTAGGACCGGCCCGGCGCCACCACGACCTCGCGCAGCAGACCCGACCCGGTGAACTGATTGAGGGTGTTGTAGATCGTCGCCAAGGACACCTTGATGCCCTGGGCGGTCACCTCGCCATGGAGTTGTTCAGCGGTCACATGACGGTCGGCCGCATCGAACAACAGCTTACCCAGCGCGAGCCGCTGCCGGGTCGGGC
>JAQCFD010000111.1 GCA_027618305.1 Pseudomonadota bacterium | reverse complement strand
AAGCGTCGAGTGCGACAACCATGCCCGCCAGCGCCAACATTGCCGTCACGGCAATGGCGATGCCGAGAAGACCCGCCAGCGAGAACGACACGATGATCGCACCGCAGATGATGAGAGCCGGGATCGCGGTGGCTTCCATCGAGATCGCGAGACCCTGGATCACGTTTGTGCCGTGACCCGTGGTCGACGCCTGAGCGATCGATCGCACGGGACGATACTCGGTGCTCGTGTAGTACTCGGTCACCCAGATCAGCAGACCGGTTACGACCAGTCCGACCACCGCGCACAGGAAGATGTCCATGCCCGAGAAGGATGCTTTCGCCACATCAACCTGCGCATCGAAGCCGATGACCCACTCGGTCACCGCGGCCACACCAATCAATGAAAACACCGCCGAGGCGATGAAGCCCTTGTAGAGCGCGCCCATGATGTTCTGGCTTTTGCCCAGTCGGGTGAAGAACGTGCCGATGATCGACGCGATGATGCAAACACCGCCGATTGCCAGCGGATAGACCATCATCGAGTTCAACAACGGATCGCCAACCAGGAAGATCGAGATCAGCACCATGGTCGCCACGATCGTGACCGCATAGGTCTCGAACAGGTCGGCCGCCATGCCCGCACAGTCACCGACATTGTCGCCGACATTGTCCGCGATCACGGCCGGGTTGCGCGGGTCATCCTCGGGGATACCCGCCTCGACCTTACCCACGAGATCGGCACCGACATCGGCACCCTTGGTGAAAATACCGCCGCCGAGACGCGCGAAGATCGAGATGAGTGACGCACCGAAACCGAGTGCAACCAGCGCATCGATCAGCTCACGACCGCCCGCATGCCCCTGTTGCTGCAGCCAGACCATGAAGCCGAAGTATCCGGCAACGGCCAGAAGGGCGAGACCCGCGACCAGCATGCCGGTCACCGCACCCGACCGGAACGCGACCGAAAGGCCTTCCGCGAGGCTGCTGCGGGCCGCCTCGGTTGTGCGCACATTTGCGCGCACCGAGATATTCATGCCGATGTAGCCGGTGATCCCGGAAAGCACCGCACCGATCAAAAAGCCGAGCGCGACGGTCCAGCCGAGAAGGAAAAACAGAATTACCGCAATCACGATGCCGACCATGCCAATGGCACGATACTGCCGGTTGAGATATGCCGACGCACCTTCCTGAATGGCGGCTGATATCTCCTGCATGCGTTCGGTACCCGCGCTGTGCGCAAGAACCGAGCGCGCAGCCCAGATGCCGTAGAGGACGGCCAAACCGCCACATGCGATGGCGAACCAGACGATGGGAGCCATTGTGAATATCCTTTGGTTTCTAAGTTGTTGGGCCACGTGGGCGAAGACGGCGAATGCCGCAGTGCGGAGCCGAATCACCCGGGCCCGTAAAAGCGGCGGGAAGATGCCAAAAAGGCGGCGATATGGCAACCACGCGATGCATTAAGAGCGCGGCAATAAACCGCGAGGATCAGGCAGCGGCCATCCTGCGGTGCCCGCGCAGCCAGAATGCTGCGATGACAACCATGACCAGCAGCGGTGCCGATGCGAGATTCACGGCGATGAAACCGAGGGTCTGGTAGACCACGCCCGCGGCCAGCGAGCACACCGCAACGGTACCGAACACGAACAGGTCATTGATCCCCTGCACTTTCGCCTTTTCAGCCGGCGTATAGGTGCTGAGCAGCAGCGTGGTCCCGGCGGTGAACATGAAGTTCCAGCCGAGCCCCACGAGGGCCATGCCGACGCGCAGATGGACCATTGAGTCACCGCTGAGATTCACCATCAAACAGACCACCGAGATCACGGCACCGGCGAGAATGATATTCAGGTCACCATATTTCTTGATCAACCAGCCGGTGAAAAACCCCGGCGCGAACATGCCCAGCACGTGCCACATGATGACATTGTTGATGGCGAGCTGACCGAACGGATGTGTCGGGTGGAGATGCATGAAGATCGGGGTCGACAGCATCACGAAATTCATCACGCCATAGCCGATCATCGCGCTCATCAGCGCGACGATGAAGGCCGGTTGGGAGGCGATTTCGCGCATCGAACGCGTGGGGCCGCTGCGTTCCTGCTCGGTCGGCGGCGGAATATCCGTGACCAGCAACAACAAGACCATCAGCGCCTGCAAGACCAGGATAATGGCAAACACGCCACCGTAGAGGACCGGCTGAATGATGTCGTAGCCCAGCGAGGACAGGCTGGGCCCAACCAACCCGGCAAACACGCCGCCGGCAAGCACCAGGCTAACAGCACGGGCCTTAAAGCTCTCGTCGGCCGCGTCCACGGCGGCGAAGCGGAATTGCTGGTTGGCACCGGCGGAAATACCAAACAGTGCCGATCCCATGCAGAAAAGCGGGAAGCTTTGATCCACCAGCGCGTAGATCATCAGCGCCGCCCCCACGGAACCCACCAACAGAAAAACAATGAAGCCTCCGGCCCGGCCGATCTTCTTCATCAACAGCGCCGCCGGGACCGTGGACATGGTCATGGCGATAAACTGGAATGTGATCGGTACGGTCGCCCAGCCCGCGTTCGGCGCAATGGTCGCGCCTATGATGGACGAGACGGAGAAGATGAGGATCATCTGCGTCTGGCCGAAGGCCTGACACATCGAGAGGATCGCGACGTTGCGGGAACTGCGTTTGAAAATCATCGGGCTGACATTCTGCTGACAATCGTGAGAAGAACATCCTGCATGACTTCGAAAAACACAAGCTGTTGCTGTGAATAGCAGCCCTGCGTCAACCGTCCTTCGGCACCTGGTCCTTGCGAAGAACGTTTTCGACGAACAGATCGACCACGACATCGGCGCCCAGTTCACGAGTCGCGGTGGCCCGCATCCGATGTTTCACGGCATCGAGGGGTATCTCGATTGTCTTGCGGCGCTCCACCAAACCGTGGAGATCACGCAGCATCGCGTCCCGCAGCCGAGAACTCGCGGCCGAAACCGCGGACCGCTGTGAGGGGTCGGCAATCTCGAGCGTCAGAGCGGCCGTGTACAAGCCGGCGACCGCATCATCCTGGAACAGGGTGACGGTGATCGTGTCGAGACGCACATAGTGGCGCTCCTGGATTACCAGTTTCTTTTCCTCCGGCGCCGCCTCCACACTCTCCGGCTTCTTGCTGCCGAGAAAGAAATATGCGCCACCGCCTGCCACCAGAAGCACCAGTACGATGATGATGATTTTTTTCATGATCAGCCCGGCAGAACGCGTATGTCACGCACCAGGACGTCATTAACGATGCCGATACCGAGCACCTCGATGTTTGCCGCCCGGATCCGGTTCTTCAGATAAACCGTTTCGATCGACCCATCCTCGGTCCCTGGAAACGGTCGTGATGTCAGGGCCCGCACATAGGCTTCGCGCAACCGTGGCAAAAGGGAGCGCACCAGCTTGTCTTCTTCGCGTTCCCGGGGAATCTCAAGTGAAAGCATCACCACGATCTTGTGGCGCGCACCCTTCTCTGTTTGGAACGGAATGAACAACGGATCGAGATCGAGGTAGTAGAGATCAACCGGCCCGGCTTCCTCTGGTACCGGCACCGGCACCGCCGCATATGGCGAGGGCTCCTTGGCCAGCACCAGCTTGTATCCCGCGCCACCCCCGCCAAGCAAAACAGCCAGCAAAACGAATAGAAGCAGCTTTTTTTTGGTTTTCCTGGCCGGCGCGAACTCGTCCTCGTCGCCACCCGCACGCATGGCGCGGATCGACGCTACATTATCCGCGCGTGACATCTCCTGCGAAGTGTCGGTATCCGCCAAAGCCCGCTTCGACAATATTGTCGGTCTCGTCGCGCACGCTGACCGCCGGTATACCGTCGGTCACGGGGATCGTGCGCCCGATCCGCATGATTGAAACGCCGGTCGCGGACGCAATGGAGATAACCCTGTCACGCGCCGAAGCCGGGGCTGTGAAAACGATTTCATAGTCATCACCGCCGGTCAGCAGCTTAGTCCACAATGGTTGACTGTCCGTTACCACGCGCCGGGCAGCGCCCGAGAAGGGAACCCGATGCTGCTGGATCTCGGCCGAGACGCCCGACGCCGCACAAATATGGCCCAGGTCAGCCACAAGGCCATCGGAGACATCGGCCGATGCGGCAGCCGTCCCAACCAAGGCCGGACCTAGGGAAACACGCGGCTCGGGTTGCAAAAAACGTCCCTCCAGAAAGGCGCGGTCTTCGGCGTCATCGACCGCCAGATCGCCCATGATCGAGGCCAGCCCCAACGCCGCATCGCCGATCGTACCAGAGACATAGACATCATCATCGACGCCCGCCGATGAACGTTTAATCATTTTATTTTCAATAGCTTGTCCGAATATATTAATGCTTAATGACAACGGTCCCGGGGTCCGTGTCGTGTCGCCGCCAAGCAGGAATACGCCATATGTTTCCTGATCTCCGGCCAGACCGGAGACGAATGCCGCGGCCCAGTCTTCATCGACCGTATCCGGCAGCTGAAGCGCCAGCGTGTAGCAACATGGGCGCGCGCCTTTCGCGGCAATATCGGACAGGTTGACCCGTAATGCGCGACGCGCCACATCGGCGGGCTTGGTGGACGTCGGGAAATGGACGCCAGACACGATCGCGTCGGCCGATACAACCAGTTCCATTCCAGAGTCGGGGCGTATCCAGGCGGCATCATCGCGCAATCCGAGCGCGCCCGGCTCACCATTAGTGAGGGGTGCGAAATACCGTCGGATCAGATCGAATTCGTCAATCCCGCGCGCCATGGTTGGTCCCGTCTTCGACAGCCCCGTTTTCGACAGCCTCGTCTTCGACCGCCTCACTCTCTGCCGTATCTTCCGCTTTCACGACATCCCGCGGTTTGCGCGTCGCCGTCTCGTCGTTGCGTATGACACGGGCCAGCCGGTCGAGCACTGCGTTCACGAGGCCCGGCTCCTTGCCCTCAAAGAAGGCATCGGTCAGGCGGACATATTCGCTGATCGCAACCCGCGCCGGAATGTCGTCTCGCGAGCGGAGCTCATAGGCGCCGGCGCCCAGGATTGCGCGCAACAGAGGTTCCAGCCGCTCCATCGTGTTGGCGCCATCGAGACATCCGTCCAGGGCCGCGTTCAATTCCTTGCGGTCTCGCGCCACCCCCTGAACCAGGTCGGCAAACAATGCCTTATCCGCATCGCGTGGGCCGGCCGCATCCTCGTCGTCGTCCGACGGCACCGGAAGCTCGGTGCGGTGCTGGATGAACTCCATGACCGTGGCCTCGGCACTGCCACCGCGAATGTCCATCTGGTAGAGCGCCTGAACGGCCAAAAGCCGCGCCGCGCCCCGCGCAGATGCGCCAGACTTGCGCCTCGCGGCAGCTGTTCCGTCGCTGTCCCCGGTCATCAGCGGGGGAACATTCGAAAGGAGCTCTTGAATTCTATCATCCGCAGGCAGGCGTTCGCCGCATCGGCGCCCTTGTTGCCCTGATCGACAGCGGCGCGCGCCATCGCCTGCTTCATGTTTTCCGTTGTCAGCACGCCGAACCCGAGCGCCAGGCAGTGTCGGATTGCCAGGTCCTGCAGACCCCGCGCCGTCTCCTGGCACACATAGTCATAGTGGGTCGTCTCGCCGCGGATCACGCAGCCCAGCGCCACGTAGCCGTCAAACCGCCGGCGCCCGCCCGAAAATTCAGGTGACCGCATGGCCGTGGCGATCGCCGCGGGAATTTCGAATGCCCCCGGAATCTCATAGACCTCGTGGGACGCACCGGCTTCATCGAGCACGGCAAGCGCGCCGATCAGCAGCTGGTCGGCGACCTCCTCATAGTATTTCGAGACCGCAATCATGATGTGAGGTTGGTCGGACATTGCCTTCTTTCTCAATCGCCGGATGCGGGGTTGGTCATCGGCACCGAACGGGTCTCAATCAGTCTGAGGCCGAAACCTTCAAGACCCACGATGGAACGCTGTGAATTCGACAACAGAATGATATCCCGAACCCCCAGATCGACAAGAATCTGGGCGCCGACGCCGTAATTTCGCAGTTCATTGACCGGCGTGCTTGGCGCACTGCTGAACTGACGAATGCGATCGGACAGTGATGTGGGAGACGTATCGCGGATCAGGACGATAACCCCGGCACCCGCTTCGCCGATGAGCTCCATGGAACGCTGGAGGATCCCGGAGTCAGGCGCTTCGAGACTGCCCATGGCATCGGCACCGATCGAGAAGGAATGCATACGCACGAGCACCGGTTTTTCGGGATCGATCTCACCCTTCACGATCGCCAGATGCTCGGCATACTCCACCATATTGCGATAGAGGTGCCATTTGAAATGGCCGCCGAAACGCGAGTGAAAGTCGTGCTCCATCAACCGCTCGACGATCCGGTCGTTGCGCCGGCGATAGGCGATCAGGTCGGCGATGGCGCCGATCTTGAGGCCGTGAAACTGGGCGAACCCGATCAGGTCCGGCAGCCGCGACATCGTGCCGTCGTCATTCATAATCTCGCAGATCACGGCTGAGGGGTTGAGCCCGGCAAGCCGCGCGATATCGACGCCGGCTTCCGTATGCCCGGCGCGCACGAGCACGCCGCCATCGCGGGCCGCCAGCGGGAACACGTGCCCGGGTGTGACGATGTCCGCTTCGGTCGAGCGCGGGTCGATCGCCACCGTGATGGTTCGTGCCCGGTCGGGCGCGGAAATTCCCGTGGTCACGCCTTTCGCAGCCTCGATGGAGACAGTGAAGTTGGTCGCCAGGCGCTGCCCGTGGGTCTGCGGCATCATCGGCAGGCCGAGCTGCTGGGTTCGCTCGCGTGTCAGGGACAGGCAAATCAGGCCGCGCCCGTGCGTTGCCATGAAATTGATCGCATCCGGCGTTGCCATCTGGGCCGGTATCACGAGGTCGCCCTCGTTTTCGCGGTCCTCGTCATCAATCAGGATGAACATCTTGCCGTTGCGGGCATCCTCGATGATGTCCTCGATCGGCGACAAGATCTGTTCGTCGTCCACGGCGCGCTGCACGTCCTGCTTTGAGACGCTGCGCAGGCCCTCGGTTTTATCTGTCACGTTCAATCCCGTTCCAAAAGACGCGCGACATAGCGCGCAATTACATCCACTTCAATATTCACGCCGGTCCCGACGACAATG
Organism: Pseudomonadota bacterium; assembly: GCA_027618305.1. Classification (GTDB taxonomy): domain Bacteria; phylum Pseudomonadota; class Alphaproteobacteria; order UBA6615; family UBA6615; genus UBA8079. The sequence goes on along the minus strand of JAQCFD010000111.1, from coordinate 2,979 downwards.
TCGGCCAGGGACGTGTTGTCCCATGTATGGGGGATAATGTTCACCCCGAACACCGCATCGTCCACTTCATTCACAGTCAGTGAGATACCATCGACCGTGATCGATCCCTTTGAGGCAACATAGTACTTTAGCCCATCGGGCACCCTGATGCTGACCCGGTGATTATCGCCTTCCGGTTCGATAGCGACCACCCGGCCCACGGCGTCGACATGGCCGAGCACGAGATGGCCGCCCAGTTCATCGGCGGCCCGCAGGGCGCGTTCCAGATTAATCCGGGTGCCAACATTCCAGTCACCGCTCGTCGTCTTGTCGAGAGTCTCGCCCGAGACATCGGCGGAGAAACTCGACGCGGTCTTCTCGACCACGGTCAGGCAAGCGCCATTGCACGCAATCGAGGCACCGATATCGATACCCGACGTATCATACGCGGTCTCGATGGTCAGCCGGCGCCCGATTTCCCGGGTTTCGATTGCGGCAACCCGTCCCACATCTGTGACAATTCCTGTGAACATCGCGCTTCGTTACGGCACGCGGGCGAAAATTTCCAGCGTGTCGTCACCAACCGGTGTCAGAGACACGGGCTTGAAGGTCGGCATTTCGGACACATCGCCCACCCCAAGGTCGCCAAATGGCGGCAATCCGTCGCCACCAATCAGGGACGGTGCGCGGAACCAGAGAAGCCGATCCACGAGCCCCGCACGAAGCAACCCGGTCGACAATCGCGCACCACCCTCGACCATCAGACGCGTCACGCCCATGGCACCGAGTGCGCGAAGCGCGGCAACCGGTTCGGGCTGACCGTCCACAACTTCCTCGATGGGCACAACCGTGACCCCCGCACCCTCAAGTGCCTTTCGGCGTTCCTTGTCAATCCTGGCTGCCGACAGAACCCATGTCTGAACGTCGGGCGCGGTGCGCACCAGATCGGACTCCGGCGAAATTCGCAGCTGAGAATCGAACACCACGCGAACCGGAGAGCGCCGCTCCATACCCGGCAGCCGACAGGTCAGGCTCGGGTTATCCGCCTCCGCGGTCCCGATGCCCACCGCGATGGCATCATGCTGTGCGCGCAGGAGATGTGCATGACGCCGTGCCGCCGCGCCGGTGATCCACTGGGACGCCCCGGTGCGGGTCGCGATCCGTCCATCCGATGTTGTCGCCGTCTTCAGGGAGACCATCGGCCGGCCTTCCCGGACCCGCGTCAGGAAACCGATATTGATGTCCTCGGCTTCCGCGCGGCAGACATCGGTATCGACCGCGATGCCCGCGTCACGCAACCTCGAGATACCGCGCCCGGCCACGCGGGCGTCCGGGTCACCGCAAGCAACAACCACCCGCGCCACCCGTGCGGAGATCAACGCATCCGCGCATGGCGGGGTGCGTCCCAAATGGCTGCAGGGCTCAAGCGTCACATAAGCCGTCGCGCCGGCCAGCGCCGCCGTGCCGAAGCGCGCGCGCGCCTGGTCGAGCGCGACCGTCTCGGAATGGGGGCGGCCACCCGGCTGGGTCCAGCCACGCCCCAGCACGCGTTTCTCGGGACCACCGGACACGATGACGCAGCCGACCGCCGGATTGGGCCAGACATTGCCCAACCCGCGCCGGGCGAGCCGCAGCGCTGTTTCCATGAAATCCTGATCGGTGTGCATGAGACTAAGGTTGAGCGAAAGTCGCCCGCGATCAATCGTTTTCGATCGACTCGTCGTCAGCCGACAGATGCTCGTTCCCGATAAATTCCTCGAAGTCCCTGACTTCCCGGAAATTCTTGTAGACCGAGGCGAAGCGCACATAGGCGATGGAGTCGAGATTTGCCAGCGCATCCATCACGGCCTCGCCGATGGCATCGGAGGGAATATCCGTCTCACCGGAAGATTCGAGCCGCCGGACGATACCGCTGATGACCCGCTCGACACGATCGGCATCCACCGGTCGCTTGCGCAACGAAATGCGCATGGAGCTTTCGAGCTTGTCGCGATCGAAGGGGACCCTTTGACCATTCTTCTTGAGCACGGTCAGATCACGCAGATGAACCCGCTCAAACGTCGTCCAGCGCGCGCCACAATCGGGGCATGCGCGGCGGCGGCGGATCGCCGTGTTGTCCTCGGTCGGACGCGAATCCTTCACATGCGTGTCGGAGTGTGCACAAAACGGGCAGCGCATTAAATTTCCTCTCGCGTCTCTATTCTTGTCGTGTCGATCAGCCGGCCGGGTAGATCGGGAACCGACCGCATAACTCTTCTACGCGTCGGCGCACCGATTCCTCGACCTGCGCATCACCATCCGGGTTCCCGCCCAAACTGTCGAGCACCTCGACGATCAGTTCACCGACCAGGCGGAACTCCGCCGGGCCGAAGCCCCGCGTGGTGCCCGCCGGCGTGCCGAGGCGAATCCCCGATGTGACCATCGGCTTTTCGGGATCAAACGGGATACCGTTCTTGTTGCAGGTCAGACTGGCCCGTTCGAGGGCGACCTCGGTGATGTTACCGGTCAAGGATTTCGGCCGCAAATCCACCAACATCAGATGCGTATCCGTTCCGCCGGAGACGATATCAAGCCCCCCGTCGACAAGGGTCGCCGCCAATGCCTTTGCGTTCTCGACCACCCGGTGCGCATAGGTTTTGAACGACGGCTGCAAGGCTTCGCCGAACGCCACCGCCTTGGCGGCAATCACATGCATCAGCGGTCCGCCCTGTAGTCCCGGAAAGACAGCCGAATTGATCTTCTTACCGAGATCGGCGTCGTCGGCCAGGATCATGCCGCCGCGCGGGCCGCGAAGCGTCTTGTGGGTCGTCGTGGTGACGATGTGCGCGTGCGGAAACGGGCTGGGATGAGCGCCGCCGGCAACCAGGCCCGCGAAATGGGCCATATCCACCATCAGATAAGCGCCGACCGCATCGGCGATCTCGCGGAATTTCGCGAAGTCGATCACCCGCGGATAGGCCGAACCACCGGCGATGATGAGGCGCGGCTTGTGCTGGCGGG
>JAQCFD010000110.1 GCA_027618305.1 Pseudomonadota bacterium | reverse complement strand
AAGCGGTCGAGCCCGTTATAGGCGGCAATCGCGGCCGCCGGGTCGCCCCAGTCCGAAGCGGCCGTATCGGCGCGGAATTCATCGGTGTCGATGGCAACAATGGCCGACGCATCGAACACATTGATCATGCCCAGTCCGGCACGGCGGCCGACCTCGAAATCATTGAAGTCATGGGCCGGGGTGATCTTCACGGCACCCGATCCCTGCTCGGGATCGGCATAACTGTCGGCGACGATTTTGATTTTGCGCCCGACGATCGGCAGGATCGCGTGTTTGCCGATGATGTCCTGGAAGCGTTCATCGTCCGGATGCACCGCGACACCGGTATCGCCCAGCATGGTTTCGGGCCGCGTCGTCGCGACCGTGATAAACCGACCGGGCTCACCCTCGATGGGATAGCGGAAATACCAGAGATGGCTGTCCACCTCCTTCTGCACGACCTCAAGATCCGAGATCGCGGTGTGCAGCTTGGGGTCCCAGTTCACAAGGCGCTTGTCCTTGAAGATCAGCCCCTGGGCGTGCAACTCGACAAAAACCTTGAGGACGGCCCTCGACAGCCCCTCGTCCATCGTGAAGCGCTCGCGCGACCAGTCGCATGACGCTCCCAGCCGCTTGAGCTGGTTGATAATCGTGCCGCCCGATTCCTCTTTCCAGGCCCAGACCTTGTCGAGGAAGTCCTCGCGACCGATCAGTTTCTCATTTGCATCGTCGAGCGCGCGACCGCGGTCCAGCCGGATACCCTCTTCGGCGAGCTGACGCTCGACCAGCATCTGGGTGGCGATGCCGGCATGGTCCGTGCCGGGCTGCCACAGCGTGTCGTAGCCCTGCATGCGCCGCCAGCGGACCAGCAGATCCTGCAGCGTGTTGTTGAGGGCGTGGCCCATATGCAGGCTGCCCGTCACATTGGGGGGCGGGATGACGATGGTGTAGGTGGCGTTGTCCGTACGGCCGCAGGCGAATGCGCCGGCGGACTCCCAGCGTTCATATAGGCGCGTTTCGATTTCGGCGGGCGCGTATGTCTTTTCGAGAGTCGTCATGGTCACGTGGCTTTGCATCGGTCACAGCTGATCGCGACGGCGCGAACCGCACCGTTGGTCAGCGATGGGTGTTTAGCGAAGCACGCTCGCCACGGCTAGACCCAACGGCCCGCCATCGACAACAAAACAGCAATGGACAGTGACAGGCTTACTTGGCGCGCTTGGCGATACGCTCGACTTCTTCCTGCACGATACGGTCAACAATCTCGGGCAAATGGTCGTCCAGCCACTGCTTGAGGACCGGCCGCAAGACATCCTTCACCAGCTGTTCGAGTGTCTTGTTGCCATCACCGAGTAGCGCATTCGCGGCGAGTGCAGCCGTCAGGCCTGACATCGCAGCCGCGCTCACTTCTTCGACTTCGTCGGAGACCAGCTTGTCCTCCGACACCATGATTTCCTCGTAAGGCTCCGGCTCGGGTTCCGGCTCGACCAATGGCCCAGGTTCCGGCTCGGGTTCCGGCTCGGCTTCCGCACCTTCTCCGTCGTCGACAACGTCGGTCAACTCGAGGATGTCATCGTCGAGGCCGTCATCCTGCATTTCCAGGACGTCGTCGGAATTGTCGTCGTCCACCGCCGAGACAGACGGTTCTTCATCGCCGGATTCGGCAACGGCGACGCCCTCGTCGGAATCATCATCGTCATCCTCCGAAATGATCCGGCGGATCGACGCGAGGATTTCCTCCATCGACGGTTCTTGTTGATCGGCCTTTGTATCGCTCATGGTCGCCTATGACCGCAGAAAATGGTTAATGACAGCTAAAAGAACACTGGAAACACACTAGAAATACGCGCGAGTCTGGGCCAGCCAAAATCCGATTTCGAGGTGCTATTGCGTGTTTTGGGCTGATAATCAGTTACCGTCCGAAATATCGGAGCCAAAGAGCTTGTCTTCGACGTCCCGGAAATTCCGGTTCGGATCGTAAATCGCAACCGGCAAATCCATATCTTCAGCCGTGAGTCTGCCGATCGCCTGAAGCAGTGCGTAGGCCGCAACAATCTCATCGCGCTGGGCAGTGACGAGAGAGACACGTGAATTGAGAAGTTCCTGCTCTGCATCCAACACATCAAGGACGGTGCGTGAGCCCACCTGGGCTTCCTGCTGCACACCCTCGAACGCGATTTCCTGGGCCGCGACTTCTGATTCTCCGGAAACGATGCGTGACGACGCGGACTTCAGATTAGCCCAGCTCTGACGGGCCGATTCTTGCGCCCTGCGCTCTTGCTCCGCCAGCGCCATGAGCGACTGGTTCGCCGTCTGCTTGGCCTCGCGGACACGCGAATACACATCGCCGGCCTGATACAGCGGCACCGTGAGGTTAAGCGTGATGGATTGCTCGGTCGTGACGGTGTCCGAACCCAACACATCCTTGTTCCGCCCAACCTCACCATCAAGGGTCAACGTCGGGAGCAACTCACCAGCGACAAGATCGATCCGGTCCCGGTCCGCACGTTCAGTGAAGAGCCGCGCGACAACCCCCGGATTGTTCGCTTTGGCCTGCTGAAAGGCGTCTTCCTCCGACACCGGCAGACCAGCCGGCAATTCCGGACGCACGAGATCGCCGGGAACCGTCCCGATAACCTCGACATAGTCAGCCCGTGAGGTGCCGAGATTGCCCTGGGCTTGCGTGCGTTGCGAAACCGCATCGGCCAGACGGCTGTCTGCCTGTGCGACGTCCGTTCGCGTGAGTTCGCCGACCGCGAAACGATCTGCCGTCGCCTGTCGCTCCTGCTCGAGAACACGGACATTATTCTCACGAAGCGACAGGATCACCCGGTCGCGCACAACATTCATATAGGCGGTGACCGCCTCAAGCAGAACGGTCTGTTCGCTGTCGATCAGGTCGGCGCGGCCGGCTGCCACGCTATTCCGGGCGGAATCTGTTTCCGCGATGGTTCGGAACCCGCGAAACAGATTCTGCGATACCGTCAGCGAAACCGACTGGGGCTGATCGGTGTTCTCGATGTCTGCGGCCGTGCTGGCGAAGTCCCGGTCTCGCGTGCGCAGTCCGTACGACGAATCAATCTCAATCTCCGGACGCCAGTTCGACAGAGCCTGGGGCACGCTCTCATCGGTTGCCCGCAACCCGGCCCGATCCGAGGCGAGGTCGGGATTGGTTTCGTAGGTCTGTGCCAACGCCTCACGCAGATTTTCAGCGTTGACCGTGGTCACGCCGGCGCCCAAATAGGCCAACACCGCTACAGCGCTCAATCCATACCTTAGGTTCATGCCTGAAAACTCTTCTCGAAAGTTAGAGTCTGGCGCCGCCAACATGCTGGCGCGCATACGTAAAACGCTTCGGCAACGTGCCCGAGCCCTCGCCCAAATGCAAACTCAGAATACAAATTCCGCTTCGGCTTCGAAACCCGGAAGCGGCCGGGTTCCGGCATCAAAAATTGGACGACCGGACAGGCCCTGCTCGATCTTGGTCATAATGGTCGCGCGGCCCAGGATACCATTCTCGGCCCCGCCGATGACAGCGACGACACGCCCACCCGGCGCGACCTGATTGGCGATCTTGGCCGTAATTTCCGGCACGGAACCGGCCACAAATACGAGATCATACGGCGCCTGGGCGCCGTAGCCATCGGCCAGGGGGGCTTCGACCACGGCGACATTGTCAATCCCCAGATGGTTGATCAGCATCGAGGCCGTCTCGACGAGCTTCGGATCCGACTCGATGGCCACAACCGGGCCGGCCAGGGTGCCGATCAGCGCCGTGTCGTATCCGGTCCCGGCCCCGATCACGAGCACCGAGTCCGTAGGACCGATATCGAGAGCCTGCACAAGGCGTGCGAGGACCACCGGTTCCATCATGTGGCGGCCGGGCGCGATCTCGATATCCTCATCGACATAGGCGATGCCCTGGCGCGACTTGTCGACAAACATCTCGCGCGGCAGCGTGCCCATCGCATCGAGAATGCGTATATCCGTGACCTTGGTCGGCCGAAGCTGGCTGTCGACCATATTGCGCCGCGCGGTTTCAAAATCACTCATCGTCGGGAAACCCCGTTCTCGTCGTTCGTCAAAGGTCTTCGAACTTATAAATACCGGCCCGCGCCAAGACAATCGTGCAAAGACGACCACTGATATGCGGTTGGGTCTTCCAATCCATGCGCAATTCTGAGATATGAAGCGCCGTCGCTGAATCGCGCTCTCGTGCTGGCCCGGTGGCAGAGTGGTTATGCAGAGGACTGCAAATCCTTGTACGTCGGTTCGATTCCGGCCCGGGCCTCCATTTCTTGCGTTAAACGGCTGACCGCGTCGCCGGTCCCGGCAAAATTCCGCCCTCTTTGATTTTTCAGTTTTGGCTTTGCGTTGTCGCCGACCACGGGCACCATGCGCATGCCCGGCCTGATGGTGCGGGACTGTCCAAGGGGTTTCCCCCTCGCCTGTAATTGAGCAAGAGGTCCTGGTCACGTGACACAATCCATGGGTTACCGCGAAGGCATGTGGGCCGTCAGTCCGTATAATTTCGATTCCTCCATTCGTGACAGCATGAACTTGCCTGCCAAGGTCCAATTAATGGACATGACCCTGCGGGAGGGCAGGCAGGTCGACGGGGTTTCAATTGGTCTGGATGAGGTGATTGAGTTCGCGCGCCGTATTGCTGCCGTCGGCATTCCGATCATCGAGATGCACCATGATGATCCCGAAGAAATTCGACAGGTCAAAAAACTGGGTCTTGACCTCAGGGTTCAGGCCCTCGTGCACCCCACAGCGGCACTGAATCCGGAGCTTTGCCGGCAAGAAATCGATCTGTGTCTGGATGTCGGCGCCGATATCATTTGCCTGGCATTTGCGGTCTCCGACTATAATTTCCGGCTGGTTGAATCGATGGGTGGTCTGAAAATCAGCCGCGAAGAAGCTGTCGACAAGGCGTGCGAAGCCGTCGCCTACGGCAAATCAAAAGGCGCCACGATCAACGTCAACACCATGGACTTCACGCGCCTCGATCTGGATTGGCTGCTTGAAATCATCGGGCGCCTTGTGGACGCGGGCGCGGACATCGTTCGCATTGATGACATTTGCGCGCCCTGTATTCCGGCTGTCTACGAACATCATGCCAAAGCCGTGAAAGCGAAGATCGGTGACGTGCCACTCGCCGTTCACAGCCACGATGATTTCGATCTGGCCACGGCGGCTCAATTGTCCGCACTCCAGGGTGGTGCGGAAATTCTGGAGGGCTGTATCAACGGACTGGGCGAACGCGCGGGCGTGCCCAACATCGCCGTGCTCGCGGCGATCTGCGAGATATTCTACGGATACGATATGGGAATCCGCCTCGACGGATTTCAGGAATTGTCGGAATTCGTGGCGCAGGTCTGGAATCAACCCATTCCGGATCACTTGCCCGGAAACGGTCGCACCGCGTTCTCTCACGCTGCAGAAGTGCATTACGTTCTGCCCAGCGATGATCAATGGTCTTTCAATGCTTGGGCACCTTCGGTGCTTGGAAACACAGACAAGGTCGCGCTGTGCCACTATTCAGGACCCATGGCAATCAAGCGTCGGGCCAGTGACATGTCGCTCGGGGAACTGGACACTGCGACAGCCAACCTTGTGCTTGAGCAGGTCCGCAAGGAACTGAAGCTCCGCAAGGGTCCGCTGACGGATAAACTGTTCACGGAACTGGTCGACGTCGCAGCGCGGGCATCGGCAGCCGGAGAGACGGACACCGAGCGCCTGGAGGCCTGGAGCCGACTTCTCAAATCCGATAGCTAACTGTCCCGGGAAGGGGCGGTCGCAGACTGATGTTCCAGGAATTCGACTATGTCATCATCGGTGCCGGATCGGCCGGATCGGTCCTGGCCAACCGGCTCTCGGCATCCGGCGCCAGCATCTGCCTGCTCGAAGCGGGCGGCCCGGACCGCAATCCCTTCATCCACATGCCTGCCGGGTTCATCAAGACGCTGTCGAACCCCCGCCTGAACTGGCTGTATGAAACGGAACCGAGCGCGGGCACGGCCGGACGCGCGATTGTGACGCCGCGCGGCAAGGCGTTGGGCGGCTCCAGCTCGATCAACGGGCATATCTACAACCGCGGCCAGCGGATGGACTTCGACACCTGGGCACAGATGGGCAATCGCGGCTGGGGCTTTGCCGACGTCCTCCCCTACTTCAAGCGCAGCGAGCGCCGCATCGGCGATGGCGACGATACCTATCGCGGCCGCGACGGCGCGCTCGTGGTCACGGATGTGGACCGGCGCGATCCCGTCTCGGATGCCTTCATTGCGGGCGTGGCCAATCTCGGCATCCCGCGCAGCCTCGACTACAACGGCGCGGTGCAGGAGGGCGTGGGATACTTCCAGCGCACGATTCACAAAGGCCGTCGCGTGAGCGCCGCACGCGCATTTCTCAATCCGGCCCGCAACCGTACGAACCTGACCATCGTCACACATGCGCACGTGCGCAAAATACTGTTTGAGAATCGTCGCGCGACCGCCGTGCTTTATCGTCGGGGCAACCAGGATCACGAGGTGCGCGCCAATCGCGAAATATTACTGGCAGCGGGGGCGATCGCATCGCCACAAATTTTGCAGGTCTCGGGCGTGGGCCCCGTCGACCTTTTGCAGGATATCGGTGTTGCCCCGGTCCATGTCCTTTCGGGCGTCGGCGAGAACCTGTCTGATCATTTCGGAATACGCCTCTCTGCGCGCCTGCAGAATGTAAAGACGATCAATGAAAGTACACGGGGGCTGTCGCTCGCTGTTGAGGCGCTCAAATTCGGCCTGTTTCGCAAAGGGGTTCTGGCCCAGTCGCCGGGCATTGCCCTGGCGCTGTGCAAATCGCGCCCGGCACTCGACCAGCCCGACCTGCAGGTCATCTTCGCGCCGGCCAGCTACAAGGAAACCGCGGTCTACGAGCTCGATGATTTTCCCGGCATGACGGCCGGCGTCTGGCCGATGCGGCCCGAAAGCCGCGGGCATGTGCGCACCCGCAGTGCCGACACCCGCGACAAGCCCCTGATTCAGCCGAACTATCTGGCAGCCGAGGCAGACCAGCGCCTGCTGCTCGACGGCATTCGTCTGGCCCGCCGCATGCTCCGGTCCCCCGAACTCGCCCAATGGTATGTGCGCGAGACGTCACCGGGCGACGCGGCGCAAAGCGACGACGAGTTGCTCGACTTCGCACGCCGGCGCGGCACGACGATCTTCCACCTGATGGGCACGTGCAGGATGGGCCCGTCCCATGACCCCCGCGCCGTGGTTTCGGATGAGCTCAGGGTTCACGGCGTCGAGGGGCTGCGCGTCATCGACGCTTCTGTCATCCCCACATCTCATTCGGCCAACACCAATGCCGCAACGATCATGATCGCGGAAAAAGCGGCCGATATGATCCTCGGGAAACCACCCCTCCCCGCAGCACCGGTTTAGGCATAGGTCTTTAGGCACAGGTCTCGGATATGTGCATAATCTCGCAACAGGAATGACCGCCCGCAATTGGGCGGTCTCGTTAGGGGAAACCAAGCATGCACATCATCGACCTCAGCCGCGAAATCCATCATCGCGCACCGGCCCATCCAAACCATCCGCCCGTGATCATCACGGTCTGGAACGACCATTCGGAGGTCAAGCGCGCCGGCAACACCGAATTCACGTCGAAGTCCCTGTCGATCACCATGAGCGATCATTCCTGCACCCATGTGGACGCGCCGGTGCATTTCAACCCGGCGCCGGACGCGCCATCGATCGACGAAGTGCCGCTGGAGAATTTCTACACCGAGGCGATCTGCCTCGACTTCGGCGATCTGCCCAACAACTACGAGGCGACGGTCGAGGACATGGAAGCCGCGCTCGCAGCATCGGGCGAAGAGATCAAGCCCGGCGACACGGTGATGATCCATATGGGCATCCACAACCGGCTGTTCGGCACCCCGGAATATGTCCACGATTTTCCCGGCCTGTCCGTCGCGGCCGTGCATTGGCTTGCGGACAGGAAGATCACCATGTTCGGCGTCGAGACCGTCAGCCCCGCTCCCGAGGGCGAGCCGAACTATCTGGCCCATCTGGCCTGCGCCGAACGCGGTATCACCCATATGGAATGCCTGATGAACCTGGACAAGCTGGTCGGCAAGGGCCGCTTTCGGTTCGCCGGCTTCCCGCTGAAGATCAAGGGCGGCACGGCCAGCCCGATCCGCGCCGTGGCCATCTTCGAGGACTGACAAATGGCAAAGAAAATGAAGTTCGACCGCACAACCGAGGATCTCGGCAACATCATCAGCCTGGAGCATGTCAATCTTCTCGTGCCCGACCAGCGGCTCGCGACGCTGTTCTACATCAGCGGTCTGGGGCTAACCCGAGACCCCTACCTGATGACAGGCCCCGACATCATGTGGGTCAATGTCGGACGCCACCAGTTTCACCTGCCGACCCGTGGCACCCAGGTGCTGCGTGGGCATGCAGGCCTGGTGCTTAACGATTTCGATAGTCTCGAAATGCGCCTTGAATCGGTCCGCAAGGAGTTGAAGGGCACCAAATTCTCATTCAAGCGCGAACGCGGCCGCATCGACGCCACCTGCCCCTGGGGCAACAAGTATCGCTGCTATCCCGCCGGCAAACAGTTCGGGAAAATGGGCCACGGCATTCCGTATGTCTGTTTCGATGTGCCGAAGGGTGCGGCCGATTCTATCAAACGCTTCTATGCAGAGATCATCGCCGCACCGGCCCGCACGGGGAGCTTCGATGGCGCGCCGGCCGCTTTTGTGTGTGTGGGCCCGGATCAGGAACTCATTTTCCGCGAGAAAGCCGGGCGGCAGGCCACGTTCGACGGCCATCATATCCAGGTTTACTTCGCCGATTTTTCCGGACCGTATCGACGCCTGCTCGACCGCGGGCTGATCTCCAAAGAAACCGATCAGCACGAATATCGCTTCGAGATGATCGTCGACCCCGACAACGGCAAACCTGTGTTCCAGATCGAGCACGAGGTCCGCAGCCTGCATCACCCGCTCTACGGACGGCCCCTGGTCAATCGCAATCCAGCCCAGCGGAACATGACCTACCAACCCGGCGCCGACACGCTTCGCGTCGGCTGACCCTACGAACCAACATAATTCCTGAAAGGATCCATCATGGTTGAGTTGCGAAACCCCGCCCGTGAACGTCTCGAAACCGGGGAAGTCTCGATCGGAATCGGTATCCGCCTGGCACGCAGCGCCGACATCGCCAGCATGATGAAGACCGCCGGCATGGACTGGCTGTTCGTCGACCTCGAGCATGGTGCTCTCACCCTCGATCAGACGGCACAGATTTCATGCGCGGCGCTGGCTTCAGGCATCGCCCCGCTGGTCCGTGTGCCGCGCGGCGAGATGGCCATGGCGACGCGCGCGCTAGATGGCGGCGCCCTCGGCATCATCATGCCCCAGTGCGAAACGGCGGATGAGGCGCGCGAGATCGTTGAACGCCTGCATTACGCACCCGAGGGGTCGCGCGGCGTCGTCGGTGGTCTGCCCCAGTTCGGCTTCGCCAACCCAGATATGACATCGGCCATGGCGGCAATGAACAAGGCCATGCTGGTGGTCGTGATGCTTGAGACCCCCGAAGCGATCGCCCGCGCCGACGAAATCGCCGCGGTCGAGGGGATCGATATCGTACAGATCGGGACCAACGATCTGTCGGCAGCATCCGGCATACCGGGCCAGGTCGGCCATGAGAAAATCGTCGCGGCCTACGAGACGGTCGCTGCCGCCTGCAAGAAACACGGCAAGTGGATGGGCATGGGCGGCGTGCCGTCACCGGAACTCCAGCAGAAGTACATCTCCATGGGGGTGCGCTTCGTGCTGGCGGGGCAGGATATGAGCTACCTGATCGCCATGGCGACCAACACGGTCGATCGGGTCCGCGGCTACGAGCTATGAGGGTCGGCGCGGCTCAGGCCTTTGCGGCCACGTAGCCGCGCCAACTCCCGAGATCGGAAATATCCAGGGCGCCGTCGGCGGCGTAGCCCTCGCAGATGAAGCCCTTCACCAGGGACCCGTCTTCGAGTTCGACCGTGCCGATGCCCAGCGGTGCAGGGATGCCGGCCATGAAGCTTCCGAACTGCGCCTGGGGAATGGCCCAGACCTCGACGTCGATGGCGACACCGCCCGTGTCCGTGCGAATCATGCCCGGTCGCGGCGGCTCGAACGCCTCGAGCGCATA
>JAQCFD010000109.1 GCA_027618305.1 Pseudomonadota bacterium | reverse complement strand
CCCGCCATGGGCACCAGATAGTCGGCCATGTTGGCGTTCACGAGATTGCCCGCGACGTCGTAGCGGCATTCTTCCATCAAGGCCCCGCCGAGGCCCTGAATGACGCCGCCGCGCACCTGCTCGTCGACCAGCTGCGGGTTCAGCACCGTGCCGCAATCCTCGACGACCCAGTAATTCAGGAACTTCAGGAAGCCGGTGTCCGGATCCACTTCGATGTAGCAGGCCTGGATGCCGTTGGTGAACGCGATGTTGTATTCCCGCGGCACGAAATGGCGCGTCGCCATCAGCTCGGGCTGAAATCCCTTGGGGATCATGTCCGAGCGGAAATAGGAAATCCGCGCCACCTCGTCGAGGCCCATGCGCTCATTGCCGGTGTCGTTGTCGACCACGACACCCTCACGGATATCGAGGGTGGTCGGGTCGGCCTGGAGCAGCTGACCCGCAATATCCTTGATGTTGTAACGCAGCGCCTTGGCCGCCTGCAGAACCGCCTCGCCGCCAATGCCCGCGCCGCGCGAACCCCAGGTGCCGCCGCCGGTCGGCACATTGTCCGTGTCGCCGGTGATCACCTTGACCCGGTCCGGCGACGTGCCGAACGCGGTGGCCGCGATCTGCGCCATCACCCCGTCAGTGCCCTGGCCCTGCTCGGTGACCGACGTGTGCACGACGATCGAGCCGCTGGAATCGAGCCGTACCTGCGCGCCGTCCTGGGACGAGATCCGCGCCCCGCCGATGCCGTACATGGCCGCGCCCGGGTTGGTCAGTTCGATCATCGCCGCGAAGCCGATGCCACGATAGATGCCGTCGGCACGCAATGCATCGCGCTCCGCCTTCATGCCCTCGTAATCCATCGCCCCCAGCAGCTTGTCGAGGCACGCGTGATGGGACAGGCCCTCGAAAGCGATGCCGCTCGCGCCCTTGGTCGGGTAGGCGTCGTCGGCAATCAGGTTACGCCGCCGGATATCGACAGGATCGATCCCCAGTTCCCGCGCGCCCTTGTCGACCATCGCCTCGGTCACCGCGAAGGCAATCGGATGGCCCACCGCGCGGTACTGGCACATGACATTCTTGTTCTGGAACACGACCTGCGCCTTGGCGCGATAATTCTGATGCTTGTAGGGACCGCCCGTGAAGTTCAGGACCTGGTTGGCCTCCATGGCGCTGGTACGCGGATACATGGAATACGGCCCCACCCCGGTCAGATCGTCGACTTCGATCGCGGTGATATCGCCGTCCTTGGTGAACCCCATCTTGGCGTGCACCCGATGGGCGCGGGCATGGATGTCAGTGAGAAAGGATTCCAGCCGGTCCGCGGCAAACTTCACCGGGCGGCAGAGCATCCGCGACAGGGCCACGGTGGCCATTTCGTCGGCATAGACATGCACCTTGATGCCGAAGGAGCCCCCTACATCCCTGCAGATGACCCGGACCTGCCCCTCGGGCACGCCGATATGCTTGGCAAAGATATGCTGCATCATATGCGGCGCCTGGTTCGACATATGCACCGTCAACTGGTCGTCGGCGTCGTTATAGTCGGCCAGGAGCACCCGGGGCTCCAGAGTCACGCCGGTGTGGCGGTCGAAGTGATAGGTCTCCTCGACCACGAGGTCGGCGGCGGCAAAAGCCGCGTCCACATCGCCGGACTCGACCCCGTTCTCGAAGGCGATATTGTCGCCAAGCTCGGGATGGATCACATGGGTGCCCGGATCGCCCGCGGTTTCCTCATCGGTGACGGCGGGAAGCTCCTCATAGTCGACCGCGATCATCGCGGCCGCATCCTCGGCCTCGGCCCGGCTGCTGGCGACCACCGCGGCCACCGCCTCGCCCTGCCAACTGGCCTTGTTCACGGCGATCGCGTGCTGCGGCGCCGACTTGAGGCCCTTGAAATGGGTCAGCACCCCGACCCAGGGCTCGCAATATTCTGCCAGCTCGGCCCCGGTCACGACCCGTACGACGCCGGGCATGCCGGCGGCTTCGCTCGTGTCGATGGAAAGAATCTTGGCATGGGCGTGGGGCGAGCGCAGGAACACCGCATGGACCATGCGCGGCAGCTTCAGATCATCGACGAACTGGCCCTTGCCGCGCACCAGCTTGCGCACATTCGGGCGCGGTACCACCTTGCCGATATAACTGTTGGGACGTCCCAGGACGCTCGAATCCGGGCTCAAAGCTTCATCGGTCATCGTCTCGCTCCACTCGTGCCTTCGCTCCGTATCTGACGTACGGCTTTATGGCCTCAATTATTCCACACCCGGGCTGCGAAGGCGATTGCGAACCGGATGCCGGTTGGCATCCTTTATCCCCAGCGCGTCCTCGCCGATCAGGATTCGCTGGACGTTCGCCGTCCCCTCACCCACCGCGAGCATGTTCACATAGGCCGTGTATTTCTTGATCGGGTACTCGTCGGCCAACGCGTAACCGGCGAAGATTTCCGCCGCGCCCGCCGCGGCCTGCTTGGCGGCCTCGACGGCAAAATACTTTGCGCGGGACGCCGCCCGGGTCGCGGGTTGGCCCTCGTCCATCAGCCAGGCCATGCGCTGCACCATCAAACGCGCGGCATCGATGTGGGTGGCCATGTCGGCGATCAGGTGCTGGACCATCTGATACTCGCCGATCGGATGGCCCCGGATCACACGATCATTGGCATAGGCGATCGCCTCATCGAGGCAGGCCTGGGCCAGCCCGACGGCGCGGGCCGACACGGTCAGCCGGCCGAACTCCAGCGCGTTCATGGCGATCTTGAAGCCCGCGCCGTCGGCGCCCAGGCGGTTTTCCGCCGGCACGACGAAGTCATCGAGGAACACCGCGTTCGAGGCCAGGGCGTTCGACAGGCCGGTCATCGGGATCGGGTTCGCGGTAAACCCGTCATACTTCTTCGGCTCTACGATAAAGGCGGTGATGCCCCGATGGCCCGCATTCGGGTCGGTCTTGGCAAACAAAATGCCGACATCGGCCGCGTTGGCAAACGTGATCCACTGCTTCGAGCCGTTCAGGCGGTAAACATCCCCGTCACGGACGGCCGAGGTCTTCATGGAACCGGCCGCATCCGAGCCGCCGCCGGGCTCGGTCAGCGCGAACATGCCGATGCATTTGCCGGCGATCAGGTCGGGCACGAAACGGGATATCTGATCCTCGGTGCCCCAGTTGAAGATCGTGAAGGGGCAGGTCATGCCTTGCATATTCATGCAGTAGCCGAATTCGGGCGCGACCCGTGAGATCGCCTCGGAGATCGCGGCCACGGCGACAAAACCGACATTCGTCCCGCCGAGATGTTCGGGGAATGCGGCACCGAAGAATCCGGCCGCCCCCATCCGCTCCACGATCGCCCGCGGGAATTCGCCCGACGCCTCATACCCGGCCATTTCGGGCAGGATCTCGGTCTCGGCGAAGCGAGCGACCGAATCCGCAAAGGCGGCAATCTCTTCGGGCAGGGTGAAATCCATCGGCGCGTTCCTTTATTCCTGCAGCCAATCTATCTAACATCGCGCCAACCGTGGAAAGAAAGGTGGAAGCGCAAATGAGCGAGCTTTTCACATCCGTCGAGGACCTGGCCGAACGCATACCCAATGGGGCCAAGGTCGCATTGGCCCCCGATTATTCGGGCTGTTCGATGGTGACCACACGCGCGCTGGTGGCGCGGGGTGCCAGGGATCTGCATCTGATCGGCGTGCCTTCCGTGGGCTTCCAGGGCGACATGCTGATCGGCGCGGGATGCGTCGCGACCCTCGAAACGGCCGCCGTGACCCTGGATGAGTACGGCCCGGCGCCGCGCTTCATGGCGGCGGTCAAGGCCGGCACCCTGAAGGTGATCGACGGCACCTGCCCGGCGATCCATGCCGGCCTGCAGGCCGCCGAGAAGGGCATCCCCTTCATGCCGGTCCGCGGCATCGTCGGCTCGGACCTGCTGAAACATCGCGATGACTGGACGATCGGCACGGACCCGTTCGGCGAACAGGACGGACCGCTGGTCCTGGTCAAGGCGATCCGGCCCGACGTGACCCTGATCCATGTGCCGCTGGCCGACCGGCACGGCAATGCCTGGATCGGCGTGCGCCGCGAAATGATGGTGATGGCCCATGCCGCCCGCGAAACATTCGTGACGGCCGACGAAATCTATGACGGCGACCTGCTCGCCGACGAACAGCTCGCCCCCGGCACGATCCCGGGCCTTTATGTTTCGGCGCTGGCCAAGGCCACCAATGGGGCCTGGCCCGTCGGCCTGTTCGGCCGCTACGGGCCCGACGATGCTCATCTGCGCGATTATCTCGAACGCGCCCGCACCGATGCGGGCTTCGCTGGCTGGCTCGACGAATTCGTCTACGCCCCGAAGGCCGCCGAATGAGTGCCGAAATAGCCCCTGAAGAGCTGCTGATCGCAACCGTGGCCGACATGCTCGACGGTCTGCGTCATGTCGCCGTGGGTGCCCAGTCGCCGATCCCCGGCTCCGCCGCCCTGCTGGCCCGTGCGCGTTCCGGGGGCAGCTTGCGCGTCTCCATGCTCGGCAGCGAGGCCCACAGCCCCTTTACCGACGGCGGGCGCGAACTGTTCGATTGCGCGGCCCAGGGCCGGATCGATGCCTTCTTCCTCGGCGGCGGCCAGATCGACGGGCAGGCGAACATCAACCTGGTCGGCATCGGCGATTACCCCGACACCAAGGTCCGTTTCCCCGGCTCCTTCGGCTCGGCCTACCTGTATCTCCTGGTGCCCCGGGTGATCCTGTTCCGCGAGGAACACACCGCGCGTGTGCTGGTGCCGAAGGTGGATTTCATCAGCGCGCCGGGCGTCAGCGACGAGGACGTCCTTCGCACCGGCGGTCCATATGCGCTTGTGACGGGCCGCTGCGTATTCGATTTCGATGCCGCCGCGCGACGCTTCCGCCTCGCCTCCGTGCACCCGGGACATGACACAGACGAAATCCGCGAACACACGGGCTTCGACTATGACGTGCCCGATGTCGTGCCGGAAACGCCGGTTCCCGATGCGGCGACCCTCGCGCTTCTGCGCGGCCGTGTGGCCGACGAGGTGGCCGAAACCTACCCGGCCTTCGCCGCCCGCGTGTTCGCCGCCGCCGCGGCCTGATTTTCCTTCAAGGTAAAAACCAATGACCAAAAATTCCGGACCCTTCGGCGCGCTCGCCGGCCTCAAGGTGGTGGATCTGGCCCGCGTTCTCGGCGGCCCTTACTGCACCCAGATTCTGGCCGATCACGGCGCCAACGTGATCAAGGTCGAACCGCCCCAGGGCGACGAGGTGCGCGACTGGGGCCCGCCCTTCCATGATGGTGACGCCTCCTACTTCACCGGGCTCAACCGCAACAAGCGTTCAATCGGCCTCGATCTGTCGAAGCCCGAGGGGCGCGAGATACTGTTCCGCCTGCTCGATGAAGCCGATGTGCTGCTCGAGAACTACAAGACCGGCACCATGGAGAAATGGGGCCTCGGCTATGACGATGTGCTGGCCGAGAAATATCCGGGCCTGATCCATTGCCGGATCTCGGGCTATGGCGCCGACGGCCCGCTGGGCGGCTTCCCCGGCTATGACGCGATCGTGCAGGCCATGGCCGGCTGGTTTTCGATCAACGGCGGCACCGAGAAGGAGCCGACGCGGGTCGGCATCGCCGCCGTGGATATGGGCACGGGTCTGTATTCCTGCGTCGGGATTCTGATGGCGCTGTTCGAGCGCCAGACCTCGGGCCGCGGCCAGTATATCGACATGACCCTGTACGACTGCGCGATCTCGCTGATGCACCCCCACATCCCCAACTACTACCTGTCGGGCGGCAAGGTGCCGGGTATCACGGGCAACCAGCATTCCAACATTGCGCCCTACGACAAGTTCCCGACCAAAACCGTCGACGTGTTCATCGGCGCAGGCAACAACCGCGCCTACCGCCGTCTGTGCGAGGCGCTGGGCCGGCCCGAACTGACCGAGGACCCCCGCTTCGCCACCAACTCGGACCGGATCCAGAATCGTGACAAACTGCGCGAAGAGTTGCTCGATGCCTTCGCCGCGGTCGACGGCGAGGATGTTTCGATGACATTGCTGTCCGCCGGCGTGCCCTGTGGCCCCGTGCTCGACACCGCCCAGGTGATGAACGCCCCCCACACCAAACACCGCAACATGGCGGCCAAGCTCGACTGGTGGGAGGGCGCGGGCATCCCGATCAAGTTCGGGCGCACGCCGGGCGAGATCCGCTCGACCCCGCCGGCCTTCGGCGCCCATGCCCACGAAATCCTCAACGAGCACGGCTTCGATGAAGATGAAGTCGAGGCGCTGGCCGCCTCCGGCGGCCTCGTCGTCGAGCGCCACACGCTCAAATAATTTCGGAAAAACACACACCAACAGAATAGGAACCGCCATGCGCTGGTCCGCACGCCGCAAGAATTTCCGCGCCATCCTGAACGGGGACCGGTGCGTCCATCCGGGCTCGGTGGCCGACCCGATGACGGCACGTATCACCGAAGAGGTCGGCTTCGAGGTCGGCATCTTCGCCGGCTCGGTGGCATCGATGGCCGTGCTGGCCGCCCCCGACCTGATCGTGCTGACCCTGTCGGAGTTTGCCGATCAGGCGCGCCGCATTGGCCGCGCCTGCGATCTGCCGCTGCTGGTCGACGCCGATCATGGCTACGGCAACGCCCTGAATGTGCGGCGCACGGTCGAGGAACTCGAGATGGCGGGCGTCGCCGCCCTGTCGATCGAGGACACGGAGCTGCCGAACCCCCATGGCAGCGGCGGCAAGGCCAGGCTGATCAGCATTGAAGAAGGCGTCGGCAAGATGAAGGCCGCACTCGACGCGCGCACCGACCCGGATCTGGTGATCGCGGGACGCACCAGCGCACCGGGCATCGCGGGCACCGACGAAGCGATCCGGCGTGCGAGCGCCTATGAGAAGGCCGGGGTCGACGCCTTGTTCCTCGTCGGCGTGAAGAATCGCGAAGACCTTGAGGCGATCGCCGCCAAGGTGTCGACACCGATCATCCTGGGCAGCGCATCACGCGAGATGATGGACCGCGACTGGCTGGCCTCGATCGGTGTGCGGGTCTGCCTGCAGGGGCACAAGGTCCATGCGGCGGCGATGGAGGCGTTTTTGCGCACCCAGCAGGCGATCGCGGACGGCACCCACCCCGACGATCTGGAAAATGTCGCGTCGGGCGGCACCATGAACCGGCTGATGCGCGCCGACGACTATGCGCGCTGGAGCGACGAATACCTCTAGCGGCCGCCTTTGGCCTTCAACGCTAGCGACGAGGCTGGTTCTCGTCGGCGAAGGCGCATAGAGCTTCGAATAGTTCCGCGTCGTTGATGATCCGCGGCACCTTGTGCTGGCCGCCGAGTTGGCCGCGCGACTTCATCCATTCCGCATAGCCACCCGGCGGCAGGGCGGTGACAACGGGCGCGTTTATGCCGAACCCCTCCGACCGGTGCGCTTCGTAATCCCCGTTGGTCGCGCAAAGCGCTGCGTCAACAATCCGCGCGAAATGCGCGAGCCGCGCTGCGGACGGGACCTCCCTGGCGAACTCGACGATGTAGCGATGCCCGCCCCGGCTGTCGTCGTCGCCGGCATGCACGGCGCCCACCGACCAATCCCGGACGTCCGCGCCGATGGCCACACCGCCGTCGCGGACGGCGGCCTCGATCTCCTCGGCGATCAGATGCTCGCCGAACGCCGACAACATGTAGCTCGTGCGGCCGGTCACCCGCACGCGCAGCGGGGCGCGGCTCACCAGCTCGACCGTGTCGCCGATCACATAGGACCAGAGCCCGGCGCAGCTGCTGACCACCAGCGCATAATTGATGCCGCGCTGGACCGTGCCGGCCCAGTGCCGGGTCGGGCGGGTGGAATCCAGTTCGTCGACCGGCACGAACTCATAGAACAGCCCGGTGTCGAGCATCAGCCGCAGGCCGTCCTTGGGCCCCTGGTCGGCAACGGCGATGAAACCCTCACTGGCCGGATAGACTTCGCGCAACTCGGCATGGGTGTCGGCGATCAATGATTCAAACCGCGCCCGGTACGGCGTGAAATCGACACCCCCGTGGACCATCAGCTCCAGATTGGGAAAATACTTCGCGAGGTCGGGGCTACTGTCCCCGCGATAGGCGGCAAGCTGATCGAAGAAGATCAGCAGCCAGGACGGGGTGCCACCGATGAGCCGAATATCCTCGCCGTCCAGCGCGCGGACCAGCCGGTCGACCTTCAGCTCCCAGTAGCTCTCCAGCGCGTCCTCGCGCAACGGAAAGGTCCGGCCCTGAAACCACCAGGGGATACTCTCGGTCATGATCCCGGACAGGTCCCCGCTGCGAATCCCCGGCGCCTCCTGGGTGAGATCGGTGCTGCCGCCCAGCATGAAGGATTTCCCGCCCAGAATTTTGCTGTCGGGCCGGTTCGCCAAGTGGTGGCAGATCAGATCGAGCCCCGCCATGGCGTTCGACGAGATCATCTCGTTGGTGCAGGGGATATATTTGGTACGCCCCGTCGTCGTGCCCGAGGTGACCGCGAGATAAGGCACGTGTGTCGGCCAGGTGACACCCCGCAAATCCGGAAACGCCGGGCCCCAGTAGCGCTTCTGGAAATCCTCATACCGACGCAGCGGCACCTTGGCCTGAAACTCGGTCACGCTCCGGATCGACGCGAAACCGTGATCACGTCCAAATGTCGTACGAACAGCGCGTGCCACCAGCCCCAGCAATTGCCGCTGCTGAATGTCGGCGGCATCCATTGCCGCCAGCTTGCGCAGCCGGCGCGTGCCGTAAAACCGGACGAGGGGTGTCGTGTTCAGCATCGCACCAGTTTACGCCAACTGCGCTGTCAGGGCGTCAACTCGGTTTTCCGCGTGAATTCCTGGCGCACCGTTTCCAGTTGCGTTGGCGTGATCAAACGCCCGTGACCTTGCGCAGCAGGCGCAGCAACTCCCCGGATTCGGGCTCGGTGAGATTGGCGGTGATGGCCGCGTCATGATCGCGCACCATCGGCGTGACGCGCGCCAGCATCCCAACCCCCGCGTCGGTCAGGTGTAGCTCATGAGACCGGCGGTCGGTCTTGGATCGCAAGCGCGCCACCCAGCCGCTCTGCTCCATCCGGTCGATCATCGCGACCATTGTCGATCCGTCCACGCCGAGCGCGCGGGCGAGCTGGGTCTGGCTGAGGCCCGGATTGTTGGCCACAATGATCAGCAAGCCGAACCAGCCGGGCCGCATGCCCTCGTCGCCCAGATTCGAGACGAAATGCTGGAATGTCTCGATTTGCGCGCGCCGCAACTGGTAACCGACGAGCCCCGGCAAAAGGCCCAAATCAATCTCGTCAGACTTGTTGTTGCCGTCTTCAGCCACCGTGCACTTCCCTCATCGCGTCGCGGGATGCCCGGCAGTTTGCGGGCCTCGCGATTATGTAACACATCAATCCGGTTTACCGACGCGCCATTGACCCGCCCTGGCGCACCGTCGAAACTGACATGACGCTCTTCCCGATAATCACCGGTGGAAACAAGCAAATCATGTTCAAAAACACGATCAAGATACCGGTCGAATGGGGCCATTGCGATCCGGCCAAGATCGTCTTCTATCCCAACTATTTCATCTGGTTCGATCATGGCACCCGACATCTGTTCGAGAGCGCCGGCGTCAGTTACGAGGTCATGCTCGATGAGTACAAGACGGTCGGCCTGCCGCTCGTGGACGCCCATGCCAAATTCCTGTCACCCAGCCAGTTTGGTGACAACCTGGAAATCACCAGCCATGTGAGCGAGTGGCGCCGCCGCACCCTCGTGGTCACCCACGAGGTCTCCAACGCCGGAACAGCGGCCGTGCTCGGCGAGGAGATCAGGGTCTGGGCATCCGCGGATCCCGACGTACCCGGCAAACTGGTTACGGCCGATATCCCTGAAGATTTTCGCGCGCGATTTGATGCGGGCGGCGGGTGAACCGGGAATAACGCATCGGTCCGACTTTTGGCGGATGCGCCAAAGACCTTATGCGCTAGACTGCACGCCAACAAGCGGTCGGCTCCAAAAGTGAAAACAGCCGTCGCGCGAGGATGGACGGTCGGAACGGACAGACCGGCGACCTAATTAGGGAGAGAAAGACATGAACCGAAACATTATGAAGTCGGCCGCACTCGCGGGCGCCGCGATTGCGGCGCTGACTCTCAGTGCCGCACCGGGCGTGGCGCAGGAAATCACCCTGCGCATGCACACCTTCATTCCGCCGGTGGCAAATCCGGGCAAAACCTTCCT
>JAQCFD010000108.1 GCA_027618305.1 Pseudomonadota bacterium | reverse complement strand
CAGGGCTATCAGCGCACCCACGGGCATCGCCAGGACCTGACGGTTCTGCGCATCCTTGATGTCACGGGCAAGGCGAAGGCGCCGGCGAAGAAGGCCGCCGCAAAGAAACCCGCAGCCAAGAAGCCGGCTGCCAAGACGGATGCGGACGCCCAGCCGGCCGCCGACAAGGAGTAATCAGAGATGGCACATAAAAAAGCAGGTGGCAGCTCACGTAACGGTCGCGATTCAGCGGGCCGGCGTCTCGGCGTGAAGAAGTTTGGCGGCGAAGCTGTCATCCCGGGCAACATCATTATCCGCCAGCGCGGCACCAAGTTTCACCCCGGCGAGAATGTCGGCATCGGTAAGGATCACACCATCTTCGCGATGAGCGAAGGCAAGGTCGAGTTCACCCGCAAGCGTGGCGGACGTAGCTTCGTGTCAGTTGTTCTGCCGACCTGAGGGGTCTGCCGCGAGACTGTATTGTTCGGGGAGATTGGCTAGCCGATCTCCCCGTTTTACGTTTAGAGACCGATCATGAAATTTCTCGACCAGGCGAAGGTGTATCTGCGCTCCGGCGACGGCGGGAATGGCTGTGTCAGCTTTCGGCGCGAGGCGAATGTGCCCCGCGGCGGCCCCGATGGCGGCGATGGTGGTCGCGGCGGTGATGTTGTCGCGGTCTGCGTCGACGGTCTCAACACGTTGATTGACTATCGCTATCGCCAGCATTTCAAGGCCGATCGCGGCAAAGACGGTATGGGCAAGGCGCGCTACGGCGCCGGCGGCAAGGATGCGATCCTCGAACTGCCGGTCGGCACCCAGGTGTTTGCCGAGGATGGCGAGACCCTGGTTGCCGATCTGACCATACCCGGCGAACGCATCACGCTGCTTGAGGGCGGCCAGGGCGGGCGTGGCAATATTCATTTCAAGAGCTCGACCAATCAGGCGCCGCGCCGCGCCGATACCGGCGGCGAGGCCCAGGAGATGTGGGTGTGGCTGCGCCTGAAGCTGATCGCCGACGCCGGGCTTGTCGGGCTGCCCAATGCCGGGAAGTCGACCTTGTTGTCGGTCGTCAGCGCGGCACAACCGAAGATCGCCGATTATCCCTTTACCACGATCTATCCCGGCCTCGGTGTTGTGGAGAGCGATGACCGCGCCTTTGTGATGGCCGATATTCCCGGGCTGATCGAAGGGGCCCATGACGGCAAGGGGCTGGGCGACCGGTTCCTGGGCCATGTGGAGCGCTGTCGCGTCCTGCTCCACCTTGTGGATGTCACGGCCGGTCCCGAAGGCGTGGCCGAGGCGTATCGCACCATATGTGGGGAACTCGCGGCCTATGGCGGCGGGTTGGCGGACAAGAAGGTCGTGGTCGCGTTGAGCAAATGCGATGCCGTGCTGCCAGAGGAGATTGCGGCGTGCCACGCCGCATTGGCGGATCAGGGGGCCGAGAACATCCACGAGATTTCGGCCATCGCGGGAGACGGCATGACCGAAACATTGCGCGCGCTCTGCCGCATTATCGATGCCGAGGCCGAAGCGGAAAGGGCCGATGCCGAAAAGGCTGCGGTGGAGATTGCTGAAGCGGTTGCCGGTGCGAATGACGAGGAGAACGCCGTCGAGGATGCGGGGGAGCCGGTCCTGTGACCATCGGCAGAGATCTATCGGCCAGCAAGCGGATCGTGGTGAAGATCGGGTCCGCGCTACTCGTCCATGATGATGGCCGGTTGCGCGCGGAATGGCTCGGCGCGCTGGCGCAGGACATCGCGGCGCTGCGAAAGTCCGGTGCGGAGGTCATGATTGTTTCCTCCGGCGCGATCGCGATCGGGCGGCGGCTGCTGGGGTTGGCGCGCGGCCCGCGAAATCGCGCCCTTCGGCTCGAGGAAAGCCAGGCCGCCGCGGCGACGGGCCAGGTGCGCCTGGCGCATGCCTGGCAGGAAATACTCGGACAATGCGATGTGCCGGTCGCGCAGATTCTGCTCACCATCGAGGACACCGAGGACCGGCGGCGCCATCTGAATGCCCGCAACACGCTCGGCACCCTGCTGCGCCTGGGCGTGGTCCCCGTGATCAACGAAAACGATACTGTGGCCACCGACGAAATCCGGTTCGGCGACAATGATCGGCTGGCCGCGCGGGTGGCCCAGATGATGGGCGCGGACACATGTGTGATCCTGTCGGATATCGACGGGCTCTACACCGCCGACCCGACCGTGGACGATACGGCCCGCCATATCGCGGAAGTCGAGGCGATCACGCCGGAGATCACCGCGATGGCCGGCGAGAGTGCGGGCGCCGACGGCTCCGGCGGCATGATCACCAAGATCGAGGCAGCACGTGTCGCGCTCCAGTCGGGTTGCCGTCTGGTCATCGCGGATGGGCGGGTGTCGAACCCGCTTGCCGCCCTTGCGGCCGGCGCGCGGGCGACATGGTTTGTGTCCCAGGCCGAGCCGCATACGGCCCGCAAGCGCTGGATCGCGGGGACTCTAAAGCCGGAAGGTACGATCACCATCGATGCAGGCGCCGCGAAAGCGCTGGCCCGCGGCAACAGCCTGTTGCCCGCCGGCGTGACGGCCGTCGACGGGAACTTCGAGCGCGGCGACCCCGTCATCGTCCGTGATGTCGATGGACGTGAACTTGCGCGCGGGCTTGTGGCCTATGGCCGGGACGACGCGCAACGCATTCTGGGCCGCCAGTCCGGGGAGATCGAAAATATTCTCGGCTATCGTGGCCGCGAAGAAATGATCCATCGCGACGACCTCGTCGAGAGCTGAGCCGCTCGCAATGGTTGCCGCACGCGCCGAAAGCCCACTCACCTACACCGTCATCCTTGTCGTGTCGCTGATCGCGGTCGGCCATGCCGCCATCTTCGTACGCATGGCCGATGCGGACCCGCTGGTGACGGCCGCTTACCGGATGCTGATCGCGTCGGCGGTGTTGGTGCCACTCGCGGCCGTGACGGCGCGGGACGACATACGGCGACTGGACAAACGGGAATGGCGATTGATCGGCGGCGCGGCAGTGTTTCTGGCGCTCCATTTTGCCACCTGGATCGCATCGCTCGACTTTACGTCGATTGCCAATTCGGTGGTGCTGGTCACGTTGACGCCTGTCTGGCTTGCGCTGTGGGCCGTGGTGGCGCTGCGTCAGCCGCCGGGCCGTCGGACCTGGCTCGCGGTCGGGTTGGCGCTGGCCGGTAGCGCCGTCATGGGCTGGGGCAGCGCGCGGATCGGTTTTGGAACCCTGCTGGGTGACGGGCTCGCACTTGCCGGCGGCATCCTCTTCGTGGGGTTCCTGCTGTTCGCCGAGGCGGCACGACGGACCATCAGCATCGTCGCGTTCGTTTCATTGGTCTATGCCGGTGCGGCGATCCTGCTCTGGGCCGCGGTGTTGGCGCTGGGCCTGCCGCTTGTCGGATTGTCGCTGGAGACCTATCTGGCGTTTGTCGGGTTGGGCCTGGTCAGCCAGATCATCGGGCATACGGGGTTCAACTGGGCGGTCCGCGCGATTTCACCGATGGTGCTGGCCATGTTGCTCCTCTGCGAGCCCCTGTTGAGTGCGGCCCTGGGGTGGTTCTACTTCGGCGAGGGGTTTGCCCGCGAAACCGGGATCGGCGGCGTGCTGATACTTACCGCCGTCTATCTGGGTGTGCGGGCGAGCGGCGCGCATGTGACGACGCAAACGGGATGAAATTTGCCGGCAAATTGACTATCGTCGCCGGCCAGACCGCAGAAACGGTCGGAGAGCGGATATGACGGCAGCACATGACATCTCGGCGGACGCCGCCGACATTCGGGCATTGATGCAAGGCATCGGCGTGGCGGCGAAGGCGGCGGCACTGGAATTGGCATCGGCCACGCCGGAATCCAAGAATGCAGCGCTGCACGCGGCGTCGGCGGCCATTCGTGCGCGCAAGGATGAAATCCTGGCGGCGAACGCCAACGATGTCGCCCGCGCCGAGGATAACGGCGTGAAGGGGTCCTTCCTCGATCGGCTGATTCTGAATGACGATCGCATCGAGGGCATGGCGAAAGGTCTGGAAGAGGTCGCCGCGCTGGCTGATCCGATCGGGACGATCCTGGCGGCATGGGACCGGCCGAACGGGTTGCGGATCGCGCGAGTCCGCGTGCCGCTTGGCGTGATCGGTGTGATTTATGAATCGCGCCCGAACGTCACCGCCGACGCCGGTGGCTTGTGCCTCAAGGCCGGCAACGCCGCGATCCTGCGTGGCGGCTCCGAAAGCTTTGAATCGTCGAATGTTATCCTGTCCTGCCTGCAGGACGGGCTGCGTGCGGCCGGGTTGCCCGAGGCGGTGATCCAGGCACCACCGACGACCGACAGGGAAGCCGTGGGCGCGATGCTCACGATGGTCGATTTCATTGATGTGATCGTGCCGCGCGGTGGCAAATCGCTGATCGAACGGGTGCAGACGGAAAGCCGGATTCCCGTGTTTGCCCATCTCGAGGGGCTTTGTCACACCTATGTGCATGGTGCCGCCGACCCGCAGATGGCGCGGGACATCGTGCTCAACGCCAAGATGCGCCGGACCGGCGTCTGTGGTGCAACCGAGACCGTGTTGATCGACCGTTCGGTAGCGCCGGGGTTGCTGGGGCTCATCGTCGACGATCTTTCTGCTGCCGGTTGCGAAGTGCGCGGCGATGCGGCGGCGCGCGAGATCGATGACCGGATTGTTCCGGCCAGCGATGCGGACTGGGATACGGAGTATCTCGATGCCATCGTCTCCATCCGGGTGGTCGATGACGTCGAGGCTGCCATCGACCATGTGAACAACCATGGTTCGAACCACACCGATGCGATCGTGACGTCGGATGCGGATGCGGCGGAACGCTTCCTGGCGCGGGTCGACAGCGGCATTGTCCTGCACAACGCCTCGACGCAGTTTGCCGACGGCGGCGAGTTCGGCATGGGCGCCGAAATCGGTATCTCCACCGGCAAGATGCACGCGCGCGGCCCGGTGGGGGCCGAGCAGCTGACCAGCTACAAATATGTGGTGCGTGGCACCGGGCAGACCCGACCCTGACCTCGATGGGAACTTCCGGAAATCGGATTCTCCGGTCCGGTGGCGTGCGTCATCGTGGCCGGCGGATAGGCTTGTTGGGCGGGTCTTTCAATCCGGCCCACGACGGGCATCGTCATATCAGCCAGCTGGCACTGGCCCGATTGGGCCTGGATGAGGTCTGGTGGCTGGTGTCTCCCCAGAACCCGCTCAAGTCCGAAGACGGGATGGCGCCCTTCGAGTCGCGTCTGAAGTCCGCCAACGCGGTCGCCCGCGACCGGCGTATCCGGGTTTCCGCCATCGAAGCGGAACTTGGCACGCGCTACACGGCCGATACGCTCAAAGCCCTGCAAAACCGGTATCCGGCGGCGCGTTTTGTCTGGTTGATGGGGGCCGATAATCTGGTACAGATATCCCGCTGGCGCGCGTGGACACAAATATTTAACACGATCCCCATTGCCGTCTTCGCGCGTGATTCATATGATTCGAAGGCGTTGTCGGAGCGCGCGTCAGTTCGATTTCGTCATGCGCGAATTCCGGAACGTGCGGCAAGGTCATTGCCCGATGCCGCGCCACCTGCCTGGGTGTTCTTGCGGATCAAGCCGCACCCGGCGACGGCGACGGCGTTACGGCAGAGTGGTGCCTGGCCGACCGGTGCCGACGATTGAACGCAATGGGGCAGCCCGATGCATCTGGAAGCGTAGTTTGAAAACGAGGATCTCGTTATAGCCCGCAAGAAAAAGACGTCTCCGCCGCTGACAGCGGAAGCAATTCTGGCTCTCGTCGAGGAGTCTCTCGACGAAGACAAGGCCGACGACGTCAAGGTTATCCCTCTCGCCGGCAAATCGGATATTGCAGACTTTATGGTTGTCGCCAGCGGCACCTCGTCGCGTCGACTGGATTCGATCACGGAGCATCTCGTCGCACGGCTGAAATCGGCGGGTGTGAAGGACACGCACGCCGAAGGGCGACGCTCGGGAGAATGGGTGCTGGTGGATGCGGGCGATGTCATCGTCCATCTGTTCCGGCCGGAATCCCGCGAGCATTATGCGATCGAGAAACTGTGGGAAGCGGAGTTCGTGGCTGGGGCCTCGCAGGAGGCCATGCCTGCCTGACAGCGGAGGCTGGCGTTGCAGATCGTGATTGGCGCCATCGGTCGCCTGCGTGCGGGCCCCGAGGCCGCGCTCCTTGAACATTTCCAGAAACGGATCACCGCGTGGCCGCTGGAGCTGCGTGAGTTCGAACTGAAGAAGAAAGTCTCTCTCGACCGGGTATCGGACGCAGAGGGTGAATTGCTGCTCGCGGCCATCCCCGACGGTGCACATGTCGTCGTCCTTGATGAGGTCGGAAAATTGTCGACCAGTGCGGGGATTGCCCAGGACATGGTCGATCTTCAGGATTCCGGCTGCCGGAACCTCATGTTCCTGATCGGCGGCGCGGACGGGCATGGCGATGCGGTGCGCGCGCGTGCCGACCGGATGATCGCGTTCGGCCGCAATACATGGCCCCATATGCTGATGCGGACACTGCTGGTCGAGCAGGTCTATCGCGCCCAGCAGATCATTGCCCGGCATCCGTATCATCGGGCCTGACCCTGATCATTGCGGGTGACGCTGGCGGACCGGGCTCGAATCGGGCAAAACGACGATCATGCCGACGTGTTGAACCGCACAGACATAAGGGATTGCGGATGAATTATCTGATCATCATGCGCCACGGCCAGAGCCAGTGGAATCTGGAGAATCGTTTTACCGGCTGGGAGGACGTCGATCTGACGTCGGCCGGTGAGGATGAGGCGCGCCGTGCCGGTGAGCTGCTGAAGGATTTCCCGATCGATGCGGTGTATTCCTCGACCCTGAAGCGGGCGCTGCGAACCGTCATGATGGCGCTCGATTCGGCGGCCGCGGCGGGCGCCGACCTGTCGGCGCTGCGCGCCGGTGACGGCTGGAACATCACCCGCGACGATGCGCTGCGTGAGCGCCATTACGGTGATTTGGTCGGGCTGAACAAGGCCGAGACGGCCGAGAAATTCGGCGACGAGCAGGTGCATCTTTGGCGGCGTGGATTTGAAGTGCGTCCCCCCAACGGGGAGAGCCTTGCCGATGTGGTCGAGCGGGTGCGCCCCTATTATGAGGCTGAAATCGGCCCGCTGGTGCGCGGTGGCAAGAATGTCCTGGTTTCGGCACACGGCAACAGTCTGCGGGCGCTTCTGCTTATTCTGGGCGAGTACACAGCCGAGGAAATCACCGGTGTTGAGTTGCCGACAGGCCGGCCACTGGTGTTCGAGTTCACCGATGGCATCAAGCAGAAGAGCTACTATCTCGGCGACTAGGCCCGGAGACGGCATGGGCCGTGCTCTGCAGAGCGCGGCCATCATCTTGTTTGCGGCTATCGTCGCGGGTGGTCTGGCGACAGGCGATGCCGCCGCCCAGTCCGGCGAGTCCGGCGAGGTAAAGGGGCGTCTCGAATCGGTTCGCGAGGCGATTGAGGCAGACCGGAAGTCCGCCGAAGAATTGGCCCGTGCGGCGGTGGCTCAGGCGCGGGAGCTGCAATCCCTGCGCGCTGAACTCCGCGCCGCGGCACGCGCCGTACAATCTCACGAAGCCGCCCTCGATACGATCGAAGCCGAACTGGCGGTGCTTCGGGGTGACGCCGCGCGCAAGCAGGGCGCGCTCGAGGCGCGCCGGACGCAGCTCGGCGGGACACTGGCCGCGCTGCAACGCCTGTCCCTGCGTCCGACCGCGGCCCTGCTCGTCAGTCCGGGGGATCCGAATGACGTTGTCCGGAGCGGCTTGCTGTTGCGAACAGCGGTGCCGGAAATTGCACGCCAGGCCCAAATTCTGAGAGACGATATCGCGGAACTGGCGGATTTGCGGAACCGGATTGAACTTCGCCGCGTCGCCTTGCAGCAGGCGGCGCTTGATCTGAACCGCGACAGGGGCCGGCTGGAAACATTGTCGAATACAAAGAACGACATCCTGCAGCAAACGCGCGGCGCGCAATCTGCAGCCGACGCGCGGGTCTCGGATCTTATCCGCGAGGCACAGTCACTTGAGGAGTTGCTGTCACGTCTGCGTGACAGTACGGCCGCTGCGGCACCCCAGCCGCAACCGCGGCCGGGTTCCCCCCCGGCGGATTTTGTGACGCCGACACTGGCCCCTGTGGGCCCGTCTATTGCATCGGCGCGCGGGAACCTGACGCCACCTGCCCA
This sequence comes from Pseudomonadota bacterium, assembly GCA_027618305.1. Classification (GTDB taxonomy): domain Bacteria; phylum Pseudomonadota; class Alphaproteobacteria; order UBA6615; family UBA6615; genus UBA8079. Next base: position 2,028 of record JAQCFD010000108.1, on the reverse strand, counting down.
TGGCCGGGTGATCCAGAGCTTTGGCGACCCGACAATTGCGGGCCCACGTGCGCGCGGCGTCACCTGGGAAACCCGTGCCGATGCGTCAGTTGTGGCACCCTGGGATGGCCGAATCGCGTTTGCCGGGCCATTTCGGCGATTCGGGCAAATCTTGATCATCGATCATGGCGAGGGATATCATACACTTATCGCTGGACTGGGGCGTATTGAGGTGCAGGTTGGCCAATGGGTCCTCGCGGGAGAGCCGCTGGGCCGCACGGACAACGCGGCGAACCGACCCCAGGGCACCAGCGATGGCACGAAAAGCGGGGGGCAGGCCGCGAGGGCCGAAGACCGATCGAGCGGAACGAAGCTCTATGTGGAGCTCCGCCACGACGGAGAACCGATTAACCCGTTGCCCTGGTTGGCAGCGCAAACGAACAGGACACAAGGCTAATGCGCAAACTGATCACCGCGTTCGCATTCTCGGCGATGCTTACTGCCATCCCCGCCGCTGCGATTGCCGCGGACTCCGATGAGGAAACATTTCGCCAGCTCGAATTGTTCGGCGACGTCTTCGAGCGTGTGCGTTCCCAGTATGTTGATGAGACGAAAGATGCCGACCTCATTGAGGCGGCGATCAACGGCATGCTGCAATCTCTTGATCCCCATTCGAGCTACCTGAATGAGGACAATTTCCGCGACATGCAGGTACAGACTCGCGGTGAGTTTGGCGGTCTGGGAATTGAAGTGACCATGGAGCAGGGGTTTGTTCGTGTGGTGTCTCCGATCGATGAGACCCCGGCGGCGCGCGCAGGTATTGAGGCGGGTGATTTCATCACCCATCTGGACGGCGACACGGTGCTCGGGCTTACGCTTTCCGAGGCGGTCGACAAGATGCGCGGCCGAATCGGCTCCGATATCAAGTTGACGATCCGGCGCGAAGGTATGGATCCTTTTGATGTGGCCGTCACACGTGATGTGGTTCGCATCAAATCGGTGCGCAGCCGTGTCGAAGGCAAGGTCGGTTATGTCCGCATCACGACCTTCAACGAGCAGACCAATGATGGTCTGGAGGCCGCCATGGCCGATATCAAGAAGGAATTGGGAGACGAACTGATCGGCATCGTCCTCGACCTGCGACGCAATCCGGGTGGATTGCTCGATCAGGCTGTAAAGGTTTCCGATGCTTTTCTGGAGCGTGGCGAAATTGTTTCGACCCGTGGGCGCGAGAACGCCGATTCGCAGCGCTTCAACGCACGCGAAGGCGATCTGGCGAGCGGCCTGCCGATGGTGGTTCTGATCAACCGCGGTTCGGCCTCGGCATCCGAAATTGTTGCCGGCGCGCTGCAGGATCACAAACGTGCGGTCATCATGGGGACCGAAAGCTTCGGCAAGGGTTCCGTGCAGACGATCATGCCCGTTCCGGGCCATGGCGCGCTGCGTTTGACAACGGCGGCCTATTTCACGCCGAGTGGACGCTCGATTCAGCAGACAGGCATCACGCCGGACATCACGGTCGAGCAGGCGAAAATCGAGGCCGCGGATGTACCGCGGGGGCCGCGTGAGCGTGACCTGCGAAATGCACGTGACAATGAAGGCATCGAGGCCGAAGACGGCGCGACCGCGGCTGATGAGACGTCAGCGCAGCAGGATTATCAACTTACGCGCGCGCTTGATCTCCTGAAGGGCATCGCAACCTATAATGTCCGGGCGACGAACTAGGCATTCGGGTGCGTCTCAGGGTGCGGGCCAAGGTATGAGCGAGGAATTTGGCGAACCGGCGTTCGGGCTGAACTGGCGTGTTCTCCTGCCGTCGGTGCTTGCGCTCATGCTTTTTGTTGTGCTGGCCGGGTTGATCGCAGCTGTCGCCGTGGGCATTACGGCCGACCCGGCGGAAGAGCCGGAGATGGCTGCAGCAATGCCGGCAGATCAGACGCCGGAGCACCCTGTGGGACAAGGTGGGGACGAACCGGCTCCGGCCGAGCAGGCCGAACAGGACGAGCAGGCAGAGCAGGCAGAGCAGGCAGAGCAGGCAGATGCTTCTCT
>JAQCFD010000107.1 GCA_027618305.1 Pseudomonadota bacterium | reverse complement strand
GTGCGGGCGCGCTGCTTAATCATGCGCCGGTGACGTTGTTGCTTGAGGCCCAGACGGCACAGATCACCGGCGATGAGGCCGGTGCACGCGCGACCTTCGAGCGCATGACACAGAATGCGGACACCGAATTCCTCGGCCTGCGAGGACTGATTGCCGACGCGCTGCGCGAAGGCGATGACGCCCGGGCCCTGGCCTATGCCAGGCGCGCATATGCGCTGAAACCGCGCACGCCATGGGTGGTTGATTCGATGGTCTCACTGTTGAGCCGGGCCGGGGATTGGCGCGAGGCGCAGCGGCTGATCGAGGAATCTCAGAAGTCGAAACGAACCTCGACGGCGCAGGCGCGACGCCAGCAGGCGGCCCTGCTGACCGAGCGCGCACGGGCCGCGCAGCGGGCGGGTCAGGCGGCCGACGCCTATGCGCAAGCCCGTAAGGCAAATGAACTGGATCCCGCGCTGGTGCCAGCGGCCAGCCTGCTCGCGCGGCTCGTGGCCGATGATGGCCGAACCCGGCGTGCGCGAAAATTCATCGAAAAATCCTGGGCGGCCGCACCCCATCCCGATCTGCGCGATGCCTATCTCGACTTGCTGGGACCGGATGCCGCCGCGCTCGAACGATACAAGGCCGTCGAAGCATTGGTGCGGCCCGCGGCCGATCATCCTGAAGCCCGCCTCGCGCTGGCCCGCGCGGCCCTCGATGCGAGCTTGTGGGGTGAGACCCGCCGTCAACTCGATGCATTGCAGGCGGTTGCGCCGACGGCGGAGGTTTATCGCCTGCGGGCGCGGCTCGCAGACGAAGACGCGGAAGATATGTCGACACCGGCTGAATGGCTGGAGCTCGCGGCCAACGCCGAGTCCGATCGCGCCTGGGTTTGCGGCGATTGCGGTACCGTGGCGGATGACTGGTCGGCTGTGTGTGGTCACTGCGGTGGCTTTGCAACGCTCGGATGGAACCAGCCGCCGCGCATCCACCGTGCGCTCGGGACCGGGATTGGCGCCGGGGGCTTTGCGGCTCCCGGAGAATCGATCTCCGGCGACGCAGAAACTTTCCCACCTGAAGAAACCACGAAACAGGCCTGACGACGGACGGCTGCGCGCCGCACGGTGAAATGGGCAGGGGCGTCGTAAAGCCTTTGCTAACCAAATTTGCGTTCAATGACATCTTGATCTCCGGCTGCGCCGTAAACATCCGAAAGATGTCGATGACCGAACTGTCCCTGTTCCAGAAGAATCTCGTTTTTCTCGACGCCGCCTTGCCCGCTGTCGCGTCGCTCGTGCGGCGGTCGACTGATACAATCACCCAACCGGTGCTCGATGAAACCGGCCTGGCCGTCGACATCAATATAGGTGACGCGCGGCTCTACAATGGTGACGCGGGCGCGTTTGCGCGCATGCAGGTGGAATCCTGGCGGAAGTCCCCGATGCGCGTGGTTGTCAGTCGTCCCGAACCTGACTCGCTTTCGGATCAGTGCACGAAGGCCATGTCGGCGGACCTCGCGGCCTGCGCGGGCGATGGGTTGCTGCCGATCCCGCCCGTCGAACATGCGGGTATGCTCGTGGTGGTGGGCCTCGGCCTCGGTCTGCATGTGCCGGTGCTGCTCGAGGAAATGTCGCCGCGCCACGTGGTTCTGATCGAACCGATGGAAGAATTTCTTGTGCACAGTCTGCACGCGCTGGACTGGCAGGCCCTGTCGGCGCAATGCACGGCGCAGGGGGCCACGCTCGATGTCATCGTCCAGCTCGATCCGCGTGCCGCGCAGAAGGAACTCGATGCGTTGATGACCCGGTTTGGCGCGTCGTCCGTCGATGGCGCCTACACCTATGTCCATTACCAAACCGACGCGACGATCGCGATCGCGCGGGGGTTCCATGAGCTCGTCGGCATGAAGGCAATCATGCAGGGCTATTATGCCGATGAGAAACTCATGATCGAGAACACCGTGTCGAACGTCGACACCCACGAGTTCTGGATGGTCGATGGGACGTATCAGGCGCCCCACGACCTGGCGGCATTCATCGTCGGCTCCGGCCCGTCCCTTGACCGGTCGATCGAAGCCATTCGTGAATGGAAGGGCCATGCCGTGGTCTTCTGTGCCGGCTCCGCTCTCCAGACGCTTCTGAGCGCCGGGATCAAACCGGACTTCCAGATCGAGAAAGAAAACAACGAAACCACCGAAGCGAGGGTCACCCACATGTTCGAGCGCAGCGGCGGTGATGGTGACACCTTCGGCGTCGACCTCATGGCCTCGGTCTCGGTAAAGGCCGGCGTCACGCGCCTGTTCGACAACAAATTTCTGTTCCATCGCGAATTTCTCAGCTCCACGCGCATGTTCGGCGACGGCCACGAACCGGTTGTCGGCACGGGACCGTTCTCGGCGAACACCGCGATGGCGCTCGCCACGACATTGGGCTTCCGGAAAATCTACCTGTTCGGCTGCGATTGCGGTTCCGTGGACCAGACGGCGCATCATGCGAAGGACACGGTCTATCACACCCGTGAAGGCCATATTCAGGGGCACAACGACATGCCCATCCAGGTGCCGGGTAATTTCGGATCACCTGCCTGGACCAATTCTTATTATCTGTGGAGCCGCTGGGTCTTCGAGACGGTCATCGCCAGCGCCGAAATCACTGCCTTTAATTGCAGCGACGGTGTTGCCATCCCGGGGACGCTGCCTGTGCGTCCCGAGGAACTCGCATTGCCGGGCGCACCGCTCGACAAGGCCAAGGTGGTGCGCGCCATCAAGGGCGCCAGCCGTCACTTCAACGCCCGCGCGTATATGGACACCCAGAATATCGCGGGCCAGTTGCGGAACTGGCACGCGTTCGCCCGGGAGATGCGGGCGTTCATGGACGAGACCCTGCCGACGGCGGATGCGCTTCATGAATTCGAAGTCGTGCTCACCCGGTTTCTCAATCGATGCGACGCACAATATGGCGGCGTGGTGGTGCCCGTCAGCGGCTCTGCCCGCGGCATGCCGCCCGTCGCCGGTTACTACATAAATCGCGCGGCTGACCAAACCGCCCATGCGCGGCTGATGGGTGTTTTTCGAGACGTATTCCGCACCCAGATCGAGAACATTCTCGACGATGCGGCCGGGCTCATGGAAGCCATCGCCGCAGACCATGCGACCAAAGATTTGGATGCAAACGAACGGAGGGCGGCGGGATGAACGCGATCCGGAAACTCAACGGCAGCCCGGCGATCCGCAAAATCTGTGTGGTCGTCAACAGCCGGGCCAACTACGCCCGTATCAAGTCGGTCATGCGCGCGGTGCAGCAGCACAACCGGCTGGAGTTGCAACTGATCGTCGGCGCTTCGGCGCTGCTCTATCGCTACGGGAATGTCGTCGACCTGATCCGGGCGGACGGGTTCGAACCGTCTGCGGTAATCTATTCGATCGTCGAGGGCGAGAACCCGACCACCATGGCGAAGTCGACGGGCATGGGGATTATCGAGCTTTCGAGCCAGCTGGAGAACCTGCAACCCGATATCGTGCTTACCGTGGCCGACCGGTTCGAGACCATGGCGACAGCCATCGCGGCGGCCTACATGAATATCCCGCTGGCCCACACCCAGGGCGGCGAGGTCACGGGATCGATCGACGAAAGCGTGCGTCACGCCATCACCAAGCTGGCCCACATTCATTTTCCGGCGACCGCACAGGCGCATGATTTCGTCATGCGCATGGGTGAGGCGCCGGAAACCGTCCATCTGACCGGTTGCCCGGCGATCGACCTGCTGGTCGATAACGATCTCAGCCTGGACCCGGGCCTGCTCAACGGCGGTCGGGGTACGGGCGCTCATCTAGATCCGTCACAGCCCTATATGGTCGTCCTGCAGCATCCGGTGACCACCGAATACGGTTCCGGCTTCGAACAGATCTCGGCCACGCTTGAGGCGGTTCGCCGGATCGACATGCAGACCGTCTGGCTTTGGCCGAACGTGGACGCGGGCTCGGACGACGTGTCCAAGGGACTGCGCATGTACCGGGAGGAGAATCCGGACGCGAATGTGCATTTCTATCGGAACTTTCCGGCCGAGGACTATGCCCGGCTGATCAACAACACCGCCGTGCTGGTGGGAAATTCGAGCTCGGCCCTGCGCGAGGGCGCGTATCTGGGCGTGCCGGCCGTCAATATTGGCACCCGCCAGGGGGGACGAGAGCATGCCGCGAATGTCCGTCATGCCGACTATGACCCCGATGCCATCGAGCGGTTGGCACGCGAACAGATGGACCACGGCCGATATGAGTCTTCGCACATGTTCGGCGACGGTCATGCTGGCAAGCGGATCGCCAATCTGCTCGCCGATTCTGAAATCATCATCCAGAAAAGATTGGCCTACGCATGAGCATCGCGGCCCTCGGGCAGACCATGTTTGACCTCCCCGACACGCGCGACCCGGCGGCGTTTCCCGATTGCGCCGTCTGCGGCCAGCAGGCCTGGATCCCGGTCTACGAAGGGCCGGTTCGTGACGGTGGGTTTGGTCACAGCCGGAGAGGCGCGACCGTCGCGGAATGTATGGGCTGCGGCGTGCGCCGGCTCGATGAGCGTTCCTGCCACGATGACGCGGTCTACACGGACGAAACCTACCGGGAAATTCTGGGCGAGAAAACGGACACCAACGGGTTTCACGCGGCCCATGATCCCCTCCAGCTGGAGCGTCTGAACGTCGTCAATCCCATGACCCTGCGCGGCAAGGTGGTGGCCGATGTAGGTTGTGCTGCGGGAAGTTTCCTCGACTTCGTCTCGGGCCTGGCCCGCAGCGTCATCGCGATCGAACCGGGCAAGCCCTATCACGATTCCCTCGCGCGCCGCGGGTTCCACGTTTACGACTTCACGCGCCACGCGCTGGATGACTGCGCGGGCGCGGTCGAGCATGCGTTCTCCTTTCAGGTGATCGAGCATGTCGCCGAACCGGCGACATTCCTGACCGAGATCGCCGCGCTCATGGCGCCCGGCGGCCGGCTGACCCTCTCGACCCCCAACCGGGGCGATCTTTTGATGGAGCTCCTGCCCGAGGACTATCCGCCCTTCTTCTATCGTTGTGTCCACCGCTGGTACTTCAGCGCTGATTCGCTCGCCCGCTGCGGCCGGGCGGCCGGCCTCGTGCCGGTGGAGACGCGGTATGTGCACCGGTTTGGTGTCGCCAATACGCTGCGCTGGTTGCGTGAACGCGCGCCGGGCGGCCGCGATCCGTTGCCGGGTCTCGACGATCCGGCGCTTGATTCTGTCTGGCGTGACACGCTGGCCCGCGAAGGTGGGGCCGACACGATCTACATGACCTTCGAGAAACCGCTGCCGTGAGCCTCGCCGAGGACAGCCGCGTTGCGGATGCGAAGTTCACGCCCGAGATGCTCGACGGCCATGCCGCGGTGCTGGCCGAGCGTGTGTTTCAGGTCGAGACCAGATGGCCCCATTTCAAGCGCCTGCTGACCGACATCCGGACGCTCGCCGCCGAGATGCCTGCGGGTGCATCCGTGGTGTCCCTCGAACGGGGGCTGCTGTATGGCGGCTGCTCGCTGATCGCGCCGTTTTTTCAGGATCAGGATTTCCAGGCGCTCGATTGCAGCCCGCAGAGCGCCGAAGATCGCGGCGCCTATAATGGCGCGATGGTCGACGACCCGCGCTTCCTGTTCGTCCTCGGTGGACGGCGGGTTGGCGTTTCGGACACGGGCATCGCCGACGATTCGGCCGATCTGGTGCTGGTGCCCAACCTGGTGCACCACGTCGCCGATCAGGACGCGCTGTTTGCCGAGCTGGCGCGGATCACACGCCCGGGCGGGCGGGTTTATGTGTTCGAACCGCTGCTGCGCGAATTGCATCAGGTGCCCGACGATTACCTGCGCTGGACGCCATTCGGGATGGCGCGTGCCATGCGCAGGGCGGGGCTCGAACCGGCCGAACCGAAGACGGCCGGCGGCCCCTTCGAGGCGATTGCCTATTGCTGGGTCCAGGCGCTGGAGTATTTCCCCGAAGACGCCCGCGAAGACATGGCGGCCTGGTTCTACGACAAGCACATGCCGGAATTGATGGGCTGGGATGCGGCGCACACGCAAAATAACGTGCGCGAGCACACCTCTTTCCCCGTGGCCTATTCGATTATGGCGGGCAAGCCCGCCTGAAACATGCGGGTCGGGTCCGCAAAGTCCTTGACCGGGGACCGCGCCCCACCTAGTTAGAGCGCGGCCTTTCGGCGCCGCCTTAGCTCAGTTGGTAGAGCATCGCATTCGTAATGCGGGGGTCGTAGGTTCGAGTCCTACAGGCGGCACCATTTCTTTTCTAAATTTGCCCGCACCGGATGTTCGGTGTTTGTGCGCCTGCGGCATGCCGGCCCGGTCTAGTCGATCGGGTGCACCGCGGTGATGCGCCGTGCCTCAAGGCTCGGGCTGTTCTCCACCTTCGTGACGCAAACCAGATATCGGCGGCCGTCCATCGGCAACTGACGCGCGTCACCTAGGAGAACACTTGTCCGTCCCGAACCCGCTTTCAGAAGATCGAAGGCGTAGACGATGGCCGTGCCGTCGGGCAATGCGGCCAGTTCGTCGTATCCGTGGGTCAGCGGGTGTGAGCCCGCGCGGAACGCGGCCGCCGGCACGCTGACCGGCCAGATCCCCGACCGAGGAACGATCCGGACCACGGGGCTGCCATGTCCCGGCCGGATGACCAAGGGGAATTCTTCGCCGCAGGCGGAAACGGCCGCCGCAACGCCGACCCCCGGGGTTGAACCGGTGGGGATCAGGGACAGGGGAATCGTGAACAGAAGGGCGATAGCCGCCAGTCCTGCCGGCACGCCCCAGTCGGCGCGCGTGGGGGGCATGTGAGGCAGCGGGACATTGCCCGCGCGCTGTCCCAGCCATGCTAGGGCGCCGCCGACAAGCAACGCCAGTCCCCACGCTCGCAGGTCGCCTGGCACCATCGCGACCGCAATGACGAGTGCGGCCAGGGCACCACCCGCCCAGATCGCGGACCGGCGGGATGACATGCTGGCCAAATGGCGAAATCCCAACGCGGCGAGAATCCCGTCGATCACCATGGTCGACGCATAGACCCTCGTGTCGCCGTCGATCGACATGAAGGGCGATGACGCCGCGATACCGACCATCGTCAGTGCCAGGATTCTGTGGAGATTGTCGGTTCGTCGAACGAACAGGGCGGCCAACCCCCACAGCCAGAACAGGGCGAGCACGACCCGGGCGGGCAACCAGGGGATGTAGGTGAGGAGACGCTGGATGTATTCCAGAAAGCCCTGAAACAGGCCCAATGCGAACAAGTGGGGCTGGGTGCGTATCAGCTCCCAGGCTGCTGCAGAAATTTCCTCGGTGGAGGCGCCGGGCAATTGTTGGAGCGTGTACACCCATCGCTCGCCGCCGGCGGCAATTCCGTAAAGGATGTAGGCGAAATTCGAATGTATTTCGCCGACCCCTTCGCCAAGCAGGGAGGCCGCAATCGTGCCCGGCACAAATCCGGCCGCTGCCCCGATTGAGATATAGGCCGCCGCCCGCGCGCGCCGGCCCGGCGAAAGGCCGGTCTCCAGAAAGGGCCAGACCAGCAGCAACGGCAGGACGAAGAAAGCACCGGCCCGCGCGTTGAGCGCCGCACTCAGAAGAAATACACCCGCGCCGATAACTGGATGCCGCGATCGTTCCGCGCCGACAAAAATCAACAGGAGGCCCGCGGTGCCGAGCACGAAACCGAGGTTTTCGGTGAGGGTCGTAACGGAGAATATGGCGACGTAGGCCGAGAGAATTGCGGCGGCCACGAACGCGGCAGCCGTTCCCCAGCGCCACGCCACAAACAACGCCCCCCCGAAAATCGCCGCGCCGTTCAGAATCGTCTGCAGGACCAGCGCCATCTGAAGTGAACCCCCGCCCGCGTTGAGCAGACCTGCCAGATACAGAGAGTAGACCGGCCGACGCTGGCAGAAGGGGGTGATGTTCTCTCCGTCCAGAATCAAGAGCGCACAGCCGTAATATCCGGCCGCGTCGTTCCACGGCAACAGGCCGGCGATCGCGTTTGGATGGGTCCGGCCGACGAGCCAGAAACCGAGCAGGGGCAGCAATGCACCGGCGAGACACGCGACGAACAGGATTACGGGTGTGGATCGGATGTGGGTGTGGCCCCGGAAAACGATGACTGTGAGGGCGATCAGGAGAATAAGCGCCGGCAGCCAGGATTCGGCGGGCCAGGCAAACAATCGTGCAAGGGAATCAGTCACGCGAGGATCGTTTATTCATGCCGGAGGACGGGCTGTTTCGTGGGTTTCGGACTGCCGCCACCCGATTCTGTCTGTTGAGGTTGTACAGCATAGCGCAATGCGAGTGTGACATGTCCCGGCCGTATTCATGCGTTCGAAACGGTATTGAACTCAAAGCCTCCGACGCCGCAGATGAAGGTTTCATCCGGACGGAGTTTGCCGCTATCTTACGCGACAAGATCACGGATTCATTTTACACAGCGGACAGCGGGTTATCGACGCAATGCTGACATTGATTAATCCCCCGGGCCTGAAAAGTTTCTCCGGGCTGCAGATGCACGTCCCGAACCCGCCCTTGGGGTTGGCGTATATCGCGGCAGCGGTCCGGCAAGCCTGCTTTGATTGCCACGTCGTCGACGGCACAGGCGAGGCGCTGGACGATATTCACAGCTACCCCGGCCGCGCGGATTTCTTGATGCAGGGCCTCAAGCTGGAGGAGATTGTCCGCCGGATCCCGCCGTCATCGAAGATCATCGGGATCACGTGCATGTTCAGCACGCTCTGGCCCATCACCAGAAAGCTGTCGGAATTGGTGCGTGAGGCATTTCCGGATGCGGTCCTCGTGCTGGGTGGTGAACACGGAACGGCCGTCTACGACCATGTTCTGCGGACGTCTCCGTTCGATGTGATCGTGCTCGGCGAGGGGGAGCAGACCGTCGTCGACCTCCTGCAGGCGATCGCCGAGGATAAGTCCTTCGCATCGGTTGCCGGCATCGCCTTCAGGGACGGGGACGAAGTCGTCACCAACGGCCTGTCGGCACGGGCCAGAGATGTCGATGCGATCCCGTTGCCGGCATGGGACCTGTTCCCGCTGGAAAGCTATATTTCCCGCCATCAGGTCAACGGCGTGAATATCGGCCGTTCGATGCCGCTTCTGGCCACGCGGGGCTGCCCGTATCAATGCGCATTCTGCTCCAATCCGTTCATGTGGACTCAGCGCTGGATTCCGCGCAACCCGAAACTCGTGGTCGACGAGATCGAGAGTTATGTTGCGAAGTATCGCGTGAGCAATTTCGATTTCCAGGATCTGACGGCGGTCGTCAAACGGCGATGGATCATCGATTTCTGCAATGAGCTGATGGCCCGCAACCTGAACATCACATGGCAGATGCCCAGCGGAACGCGTGCCGAGACATTCGACGACGAGGTGGCGCAACTTCTCAAGGAATCGGGCTGTCGCGCGCTGGCCTTTGCGCCGGAAAGCGGGTCCGAGCAGATGCTGGTGGAGGTCAAGAAGAAGGTTGATCTGGGCAAGATGATCGAGTCCGTCCGGACCGCGCTGCGGCATGACCTGACCTTGTCGTGTTTCTTCGTCATCGGCTTTCCGAATGAAACCGAGGAGACGATGGCGCAGACGCTGCGGCTGATCCGGCGGCTGGCCGTTCTCGGGGTGCACGACATATCGGCGGCGAAATTCGTTCCCTATCCGGGGTCCGAGCTGTTCAGGAGCCTTCAGCAGGCGGGAAAGATCGAGCTCGACGACGCGTTCTTCGAATCGCCGATGGATTTCTACACGACCGAGGCACCGTCCTATGCGGATGCGGTTTCGACGCGCCGGCTGTTCTTTATGATGAACTGGATGTTCGTCAATTTCTACGTCATCTCGTTTCTCGTCCGCCCGCACCGCGTGGCCCGGGTGCTGTTCAATGCGATCGTGTTCGGGCGCGAAGAGACCCGTTACTCGAAATGGTTCGTGGATCGTTTCTACACGCGGCGCAAGTGGCGCAAGATGAAGCAGGCGGGTGCCGAGGCCTCGGCTGCGGCCTGACATCCGCCGGACAACCCCGGTCGTCATCTGTACGACCGGGCCATTGCCGGGATTCGTGCCGTTCATATCGACATAGCACCGTAATGGGGTCAGATTGAACGGTGTAACTCGGGCCGCGCCGGCGTAAGACCGGCGGCTATTCTGAATTTTGTTTTCAGGGGAAATCAAAATGCTCTTCAAGTGCGCCAACCATGCACCGGCGGCCGATCACGGCCACAGCCAGACCGTCACCA
>JAQCFD010000106.1 GCA_027618305.1 Pseudomonadota bacterium | reverse complement strand
GGCACCGGTTGGTGCCGCCCGTTATCAGGCCTGAATTACATCAGGCCCTTTTCCTTGTAATACTTGATGGCGCCCGGATGGAGCGGCGCCGACAGGCCACCGAGCATGTCTTCCGCCTTCAGGATCCGGAAGGCCGCATGGGTCCCCTTCAGCTCTTCGAGATTTTCGAAAACCGTCTTGACGAAGTCATAGACGACCTGATCTTCGACGTCGGCGCTGGTCACGACAGTCGCCTTCACGGCGTAGGTCTCGAATGCGTCCACACCCTTCACGATGCCGTCCGGATACTGGGCGAGCACGTAATAGGGCTTGTCGGAGATGAACTTCTTGATCGCGTCCGAGTTGATATCGAGGATATCGATCTCGGTCGAGTTGGCGGGCTCTTCGATCGCCGCACTCGGCATGCCGACCGTGTAGACAAAGGCGTCGATCTTCTTGTCGACCAGGGCGCGGGACGCCTCACCCTGCTGCAGGCCTTCGGCCTTGATGTCCTTGTCCGGATCGATGCCGTAGAGCGGCAGCAGATCCATCGAGTTGCCGCGCTGGCCCGAACCCGGGTTGCCGATATTCACGGTCTTGCCCTTGAGGTCGCCGACCGACTTGATGCCGGCATCCGCGCGGGTCACCAGAAGTACGGCTTCCGGATGCGCCGAGAACACGCTGCGCAGATTTTCGACCGGCTTGCCGTCCCAATCGGCAGTTCCGTTGGCGGCCTGCCAGTTACGGTCAGACTGGGCCACACCGAAATCGAGGAGACCGCGATTCACGGCATTGATATTGAACACCGAACCGAGCGCCGGGCGCCCGACGCAGTTGTACTTGCCGCCGGAATGCTTGTTCATGATCTGGCAGGTCTGCAACGCCACCTGATAGTAAACGCCGGTGACGGAACCGCCGCCGATCAGGATATCGCGCTGCTGCGCGCTGGCTTCCGTCGCGTGCAGTGACATGCCGCCGATGGCGACCACGGCCGCAGCGGCAACCGACAAAATGGATTTACGATAGTGAATCACAGGTTCTCTCCTCTTCCTGTTATCTCGTTATTTTCTTGTGGACCGGTGCCCGAGCGGCTTGCCGGTCCTGTTTTGCATACCGAAACTCTAACGTTACGGGCCCGGACTGTCACAAACCCAGTCCATGGATTCGCGTAATTTCATACTTATGGATGACACAAACGCCGGATTTCCTAGCCTGTGCTCGCGATCGCGGCATCGATTGCCTCTCCCAATCGCTCAACAATCAGGTCAATTTCGGCCGCGCCGACCACAAAGGGCGGCGCCAGGAGCACATGATCTCCGAGGGTGCCGTCGATCGTGCCGCCGGCGGGGTAACACATCAGGCCGCGAGTCATGGCCTCCGCCTTGACCCGTGCGTGGAGTTTCAGCGCCGGGTCGAACGGCGCCTTCGTGGCCCGGTCGGCTACCAGTTCAAGCCCCCGGAACATCACCCGGCCGCGGATATCCCCGACATGGGGGTGGTTGCCGAACCGGTCGTGCAACCGGGTGTCCAGCATGTCACCGAGCGCCCGAATGTGCGGCATCATGTCCGGGTCCTGCAGTTTTTCCTGTACGACGAGCGCCGCGGCGCAGGCCGTGGCGTGCCCCATGAAGGTGTGGCCATGCTGGAAGAAGCCCGACCCGTCATAGAAGGCATCGAAAATTTCCTCCGACAGCAGGACCGCGCCGATCGGCTGATAGCCTGCAGCCAGCCCCTTCGCCACGGTCACCATGTCGGGCACGATGCCATCCTGCGCGAAGGCATAGAGCGAGCCTGTCCGGCCCAGCCCGCACATGATCTCATCGAGGATCAGCAGCACGCCGTGGCGGTCGCAGACCTCACGGATTTTCCGAAAATAGCCCGGCACCGGATCCACCGCACCACTGGTCGCCCCGACCACGGTCTCGGCGACGAAAGCGATCACCCGTCCCGGTCCGGCCGCGTTGATCTCCGTTTCGAGTTCATCGGCGAGACGCGTGGCATAGGCGTCGTCGGACTCACCTGCGCCTTTTCCGCGATAGGCGTAACAGGGATCGACATGCCGGGTCTCGGCCATGATCTCGCGGAACGGCGCACGGCGCCATTCGTTGCCGCCAACCGACAGCGCCCCCAGCGTATTGCCGTGATAGGACTGACGGCGGGCGATGAAGACCGTTCGCGCCGGCTCGCCGATCTCGATAAAATACTGCCGCGCCATCTTCAGCGCCGCCTCGACGGCCTCGGAGCCGCCGGACGTGAAGTAGACACGGTCCAGGCCCGCCGGGGCGCCGGCGACCATCAGGTCGGCGAGCTGCTCCATGGGTTCATTGGTGAAGAAGGCGCTATGGGCGAAGGGCATCTTGCCGATTTGCGCCTGCACCGCAGCAATCACATCGCGATCGCTGTGCCCAAGGCATGACACTGCCGCGCCGCCCGAGGCATCCAGATAGCGTTTACCGGTCGTGTCGATGACATAGGGGCCGTCGCCCGATGCCGCGACCGGCAGATTGCTGTGGGAATGACGGTGCAATACCCGCGTGTGTGGCGCGCGAGACATATCCGCGCGCACCGGTTTGGCGGGCTTGCCCATATCAGGAGCCGCGCTGTTCCGTCTTGTGATCGAACGGCGCCGCGTCTTCGCGAACGCCGGGCGCATCGCCGTCATCCGTGTCCGGCACGGTAACTCTGTCGGCTTCCGTCCAATAGGCACCGAATGCCTTCAGCTGAAGCTCGCTTTCGGCGACGCTTGTAAGCGCCGACTGGCCGCCCTGGGCCAGAATCTGCGCGACCAGCACCTGGGCGATGCTGAGGACCGGGACGACCGACTTGAACAGCGCCGGCGTGTCCGTGCCAACCAACAACATATGCCGGGTCAGGGACGAGAGCGGCGAGACAAGGCTGTCCGTCACGGCGACGACCGTCGCGCCGCGAGCGGCCGCATACTCGGCGGCCTCGACCGCGCCGCGCGAATAGGGCTCGAACGAGAACACCAGCATCGCATCCTCGGGTGAAATACCGCGCAGCCGATCGGCGAAGGTGCCGCCATTGCCGTCCAGCAGGACCATGTCCTCACGAAACATCGAGCAGGCGTAGTGCACATAAAATGCGGCGGGGAACAGGCTTCGCTGGCCGACGACATACACCCGGCGGGCATCCGCGAGAACATTGGCCGCGTCCGCCAGTTCGTCCGAACCGATCGCCTCGAGGCTCAGCGATAAATTGTCACGATCTGCCGCAATCATTTCGGTGGCCAGCTGGGCCAGCGCCCGGCCCTTTCGGCGGCGGCTGGTGCGCGCCAGGAGTTTGCGCGCGCGTTGCCCGAACCCCGCGGGCTGTCGACGCAGGACGTCACGAAAGGGCTCGCGCAGGGACTCATAACCGTCAAACCCGAGCGCCTGCGCCAGGCGCACCATGGTCGCCGGCTGCACGCCGGCGCGTTCCGCCAGCTGGCGCATGGAGGTGAAGGCGATCTCGTCGGGCCGGTCGATCAGGTAGTGCGCGGCCCGGCGCAACTGCGGGCTGAGCCTGGGATAGACACCCTGAAGATCAGCCAGAATCCGCTCGCTGGCGGGCATTTGTGCGCTGTCTGTATCCATGGCGTCAGTCCCCCAAACCCTCGTCCCGTTGGTGTCTGCAACATTCGTTCGTTTCTTGACACCTATGAAACAACCGTTTCACACGTTCGACAAGCGTAAAAGCATGTGCGACGTGTATGATTCCCCGCCGAATGATTGTCTCGACAAGCCGCGACGGGTAGCATCCGGCCCGATTTTCGCGCCGATTGACCCGGCGCAAGACCGCTACGCAGAACGGATGACCATGGACATTGCCGAGCATATTCGAACCATCCCGGACTTCCCGAAACCGGGAATATTGTTCTACGACATCTCGACCCTGCTGGCGCATCCGCAGGCCTGGCGCCACACGGTGGACCTGCTCGCCGTCGCCATACGCCAGCACGAGCCCGATATCATCGCCGGCATCGAGAGCCGGGGGTTCCTGGTCGGCGCCCCGCTGGCCCTGCAGCTGGGCTGCGGTTTCACCATGCTGCGCAAGCAGGGAAAGCTGCCCGGCGAGACGACGTCCTACACCTACGATCTCGAATACGGCTCCGACACGGTCGAAATGCAGGCCGACGCCATCGCCCCCGGCCAGAAGGTCGTCATCATCGATGACCTGCTGGCAACGGGCGGCACCGCGGGTGGCGCGCTTCACCTGTTGAGGGAGGCGGGGGCCGATGTCCGCGCCGCAGCCTTCATCATCGAACTCGCCGGGCTCGGCGGGCGTGAACATCTGGACGTGCCGATCACGGCCCTGCTCGAATTCGACGCCTAGGCGGGTTTTCGGCCCTCATCCTGAGCTTGTCGAAGGAGAGGGCCGCCGCCTTGTACTTCGACGAGCTCGGCACGAGGATCTAAAAAACCGACCTAGCCGGCGAACTTGCCACCCAGCTCGCCGGCGATGAAGTTCTCGATGATCTCCGAAACCGACGCGTCGGGTTCCATGCCGAGCGCGCGGGCCCGTTCACCGTCGGCAAACCAGGCCCAGGCATCGACGATGGACTGCACCAGCGCGTCGGGCGCAACACGCACCCGGTCCGCGACCGCGTCCCCCCCGATTGCGCGCAACGCGTCGAGCATCTCCGCGATGGTCGGCGACAAGCCGTTCATCATCACCGCCCGGTTGGGGCCCAGCGCCGCACCGTCGGCATTGTGGATGTCGATGAAGGCCTGCACCGCGCGTGGCGGGGACAGGATCAGCATCCGCGTTTCGGGCGTCACGGGGTTGCCCACCGTATCGCCCTGCAGGGGCTCGCGGATGATCGAGCTGGCAAAGCCAGACGCCGCCGCATTGGGTTTGCCCGGCCGCACCACGATCGTCGGCAGACGCAGGGTCCGCCCGTCGACGAAACCCTTGCGGGTGTAGTCGTTGACCAGCAGCTCGCCGATCGCCTTCTGAGTGCCATAGGAAGTCTGGGGGGTCAGGGCGGTGGAATCATCGACCGACCGTTCGCCGCCATAGACCGCCAGCGAGCTCGTGAAAACGATCTTGGGGCAGCGCCCGGTGTGCCGGCTCGCCTCGAGCACATTGCGGCCACCGTCCAGATTGACCGCATAGCCCAGATCGAAATCCGCCTCCGCGCCGCCGCTGACGACGGCCGCGAAATGAAAGACAGAAGCCGTCGCGCCATCGATCAGCGCGTCGACCGTGGCCGGATCGCAGATATCCCCGGTGACGACTTCGACGCGCGGGTCGTCGGGCGGCGGCTCAACCGGATCGAACGCGTCGAACAGAACCAGCTTGTCGACCGCCGCCGGCCTGCCGTCCGGGCCGAACAGTTCGGGCTTCGCCAGGATCCGCAGCGCCAGACGCCGGCCCAGCATCCCGGTGCCGCCTGTGATCACCACCTTCATCGCTATCTCTCCCTGACCCGCACCGAACTACGAGAAGGCCGGCTCGAGGCGGTCCATCGCCGCCGACAAGACATCGGCCTCGGCCGCGAAGCACAGCCGCAGCCAGCCCTCGCCCGCCTCGCCGAAGGCGCGGCCGGGCGCCATGCCCACGCCGGTCTCGGCGATCAGCTGGCGCGCATATTCGACACTATCCGTCATGCCGTCCACGGCGAAGAACGCATAAAACGCGCCTTCCGGGCGCGACAGGGTCACCCGCGGCATCGCGCCCAGGCGCTGGAACACCAGGTCCCGGTTGCGGCGGTAGCGGTCGACCATCTCGGTCACGAAGGGCTCGCCGTCGCGCATCGCGACAACGCCGGCATGCTGCACAAAGGTCGTCGGCGAGGCGATGTTGAACTCGTTGAGCTTCGAGAAATCCGGACCCAGGTCGGCCGGATGGGTCAGCCAGCCGAGCCGCCAGCCGGTCATCGACCAGGTCTTCGAGAAGCTGTTGATGACGATCACCCGGTCTTCGGGCTCGGCGATATCCAGAAAGGACAGCGCGCGCGGTCGGTCGTAGATCAGCCGGATATAGACCTCGTCGGAGATCAGGTAGATGCCCCGTTCGCGGGTGAACGCCAGCAACTCGCGCTGTTGGTCCTGTTCCATGATCCAGCCGGTCGGGTTGCCCGGCGAATTGACGAACACCGCGCGGGTGCGCTCATCGCACTGGCTGCGGATGTCGTCCAGGTCGAGATGCCACTGGCCGCCCTCGTCGGCGCGCAGGGGTGCCGTGCGCGCCTCGCCGCCCATGATGAACACGGTGCCCTTGCAGTTCGGCCAGACCGGCCCGACCACCACGACATTGTCGCCATTGTCGACCAGCACCTCCGACGTCAGCATGATCGCCGCCATGCCGGAGACCGTCGCGGTGATCCGGTCGACGCCGATTTCGCGCCCGATCAGCTTGCTCGAATAGGCGGCGATTGTCTCGCGCAGGGGCGGAATGCCGCGATTCTGCGCATAGAAGACATGATCGTCCTCGAGCGCCTGCACCACCGCCTGCTTGATATAGTCGGGCGTCGGCAGGTCCGGCTCACCGAACCAGAGCGGGATCACGTCGTCGCGGCCGATGTTGCTTTCCGCGACCTTGCGGATCAGCGAGCCTTCGAGTTCGTCGATTGCCGGCCGCAGTCGACGTCCGCCATTGGCGATATTCACGGTATCGTTCACAAATCCCTCCACAACTTGGCGCCCAGTGTAACCGGCGCGGACGCGTACGGGAATTGCCCCGTCTGCACCGATCGGGCATATCAGACCCCGCACACTCAGGACCCGCAGAGATTTTCGAGCATGACAGACTTTGAGCCACAGGACCTGACCGAGGGATTCAACGGTTATCTCGGTTTCCGTCTGGTGGACTGGCGCGAGGGCTTCGCCCGGATCGCCGTCGACCTCCAGGACCATCACAAGAACCGCCAGGGCGGCCTGCATGGCGGCGTCACGGCGAGCCTGATCGATGCGGCAACCGGCTTCTGCGGCGTCTATGAGCCCGACCCCGAAAAGCGCCGCGGCAACGTCACCGTGTCCCTCAACGTCAACTTCGTGGGCCGGGCCAAGGGCACGACCCTGACCTGCACGGCCAAGCTCATCCGCGCCGGGCGGCGCATTTACTTCGCCGCCGCCGAGGTGCATGACGAGCAAGCGAATCTGGTTGCCAGCGCCGAGGCGGTCTACGCCTATGTCGACCGGGACGCCCAGCGCCGCCCCGCCACCACGTCCGGATCATAAGGACCCCCGCCATGAGTGAATCGTCCGCGCGTTTTCATGTCGGCCAGATCGTCCGGCACCAGCTCTTCGGCTATCGCGGCGCGGTGTTCGATGTCGACCCGACATTCGAGGGCAGCGAGGAATGGTATGACGAGGTGGCCAAGTCACGCCCACCCAAGGACGCGCCCTGGTATCACGTGCTCGTCCATGACGCGTCCCACACGACCTATGTCGCGGAACGCAACCTGATCGCCGACCCGGACCCGGCGCAGATCGACCATCCGATGCTCGGCGATTACTTTTCCCTGTATGACGGCACCCGCTACCTGACGGGCGCGCGGACGAACTGAGGCGCTTGACTCAACCCGGCCCCGGACCCATCGTCCCTGCAGTTCATGACGCTGGGGTGCCCCGCCAAAATCGGGGCTGAGAGAACACCCACAAACCTGATCCGGATTATGCCGGCGGAGGGAGTTGTCACGGACCGTCTTTCGCAGACGCTCCTGCCGCCGCCCCGACCGGATCATCGCTTCGGAGGCGAGACATGTCCCCCTTGCCGCGCATTTTCGTCACCACCCTCGCGGTCATGGCCGTCATTGCGGTCGTCGGGCTGATTTATTTCCCGCGCCTGCTGCCCGACACCACGCGCATCCCGGTGCTGGTGCCGATCACCGGATTCCTGTCGCTTGAGGGCACCAGCCAACGCAACGGCGCGGAGCTCGCCCTGCGCGATTCCGGCGTCGCCTTCGACGTGGACGACACCGGCACCGCGCCGGAGACGGCGGTGAACGCATTCGAACGCGCGTTGGCATCCGGGCGCGACGGCGAGAATGTGATCGCGGTGGTGGCGCCCATGCTCGGCACCCAGATGCTGGCGCTCGTGCCACTGGCCGACGAATTCGACGTGCCCATGGTCACCGTCTCGGGCACCGCGCGCATCACCGAGCTGGGCAGCCCCAACGTCTTCCGCTTCTTCCCCGGCGATGTGGTCGTCAAGGCCGCCCATGCCCGCTACGCCGTCGAGGAGCTGGGCGCGAAACGCCCCGCCGTCATCTTCCAGACCACCGCCTACGGCCAGAGCGGGCGCGCGGAACTGGATCGCAACCTCACGGCGCTCGGCGCGCCACCCGTCTTCGCCGAGGGGCTCGACGTCACGGTCAAGGATATGCTGCCCGTGCTCTCCAAGGCGCAGGATTCGGGCGCCGACGCGCTGCTGCTGCATCTCCATGCCGGACCGACCGCCCTGGTCATCCGCCAGGCCCGCACCATGGGCCTCGACATTCCGATTATCGCCGGGTCGGCCATGCACCAGCCCGAAACGGCGGCGCTGCTGGAGCCGCGGGAGCTCGACGGGGTCTGCGCCGAATCCGGTGCCTCGCCGATCTCGGAGTCCGACCCGGCCATGCGCGCCTTCGTGGAGCAATACCGCGACGCCTTCGACCGGGAGCCCGATGCCTTCGCGCTGGCCCAGTATGACGGGGTACAGATGGTCCTCAGGGCCTTCGAACTCGGGGCCCGGACCGCCGCGAACGTCCGCGACTGGCTGTCCACCCAAAAACATGAAGGCCTCGCCATGACCTACGCTTCTGACGGCAAGGGCAACATGGCCCATTCGGCTGTGATCCTCTGCTACGCCGGCGACAGCCGAGTGCCGGCCATCGTCAAACGCTACGAGAATCTCACGGGCGTGCTTTAGCACCGCACCGGCGGCGACATGCATTCCCATTCACCATCCTTCGAGACACCCACTGCGCAGGCTCCTCAGGATGAGGTCGAGTTGGCCAACACCCTCATCCTGAGGCGGCACGAACGCGCAGCGGGCGTGCCGTCTCGAAGGATGCATGCGCCAGGTACTCGGGTGTAACGGTGCTCGGCGCACAGCTCGCCCTGAATGCCGTGGCGCTCGGCGCCGCCTATGCGCTCGTCGCCATCGGCTTCGTCCTGGTTCTCAACGCGACGACGGCGGTGAATTTCGCCCATGGCGAGAGCGTCGTTGCCGGCGGGTTCGCCGCCGTCGCCCTGACAGGCGCGCTGGTCACGCTGCTGCCCGCGGGCAACGCCATCCCCGGGATCGTCCTGCTGCCCGGCGTGCTGGCGCTGACCGCCCTGCTCGGCTTGGCGATCGCCGCGCTCGCCTATCTGCCGATCCGCAACCGCCCGCCGGTCTCCGTCTTCGTCACAACAATCGCGTTCGGCATCATCGTGACCAACGGCCTGAACGCCGCCTTCGGCGCCGCCCCGCGTGCAGCCCCCGCGCTCCTCGGCACGGGCACGATCGAGTTTCTCGGCCTGACGGCCAGCCGCCAGTCCCTCCCCATCATCGCCACGGCGGCGCTGCTGATCGGCGCGCTCGCCTTTGTCCTGCAACGCACCCAGCTCGGCCGCCAGTTCCGCGCCTGCGCCCAGGACCCGGAGATGGCCCGCGCGCTCGGCATTCGCCTGACCCGGATCACCCTGCTGGCCTTCGCGCTCGGCACCGCCTTCGCCGGGGCGGCGGGCCTGCTGCTTGCCCACCAGTTCTTCGTCACCCCCTCGGATGGGGCCGGCCTGATCCTCAAGGCCTATATCGCGGTCGTCATCGGCGGCTGGGGCAGCCTGCGCGGCGCCACCATCGGCGCCATGCTCATCGCCTTCTTCGAGGTCGGCGTCGCCTCGTTTTCGTCCCAGCCCCTGGCGGAGGGCCTCCTCTATGTGGCCGTCCTGCTGGTCCTGCTGATCCGGCCCGACGGCATCTTCGGCGAGCCCCAGCGGGTGCGCGCATGAGCCCTGTTCCGTCATCCGTCACCAGACAAAAACTGCCGCTCATCCTCGGCGGCGGCGCGCTGGTAATCTACGCGCTGTTCTTCGCGTCCTCTTATGACCAGCGCATCCTGACCCTGTCGGGCATCTACGTGATCATGGTGCTCGGCTATCAGTTCATCTTCGGCCATGCCGGCGCGCTGAGCCTCGCCCAAGGCGCGTTCTTCGGGGTCGGCGCCTATGTGACCGGCATTCTGGCCAGCAATTTCGGCACCGGGTTTCTGCTGACCTTCCCGCTTTCGATTGCCGGGGCGAGCGTGCTGGCGCTGATCGTCGCGATCCCGGTCCTGCGCCTGGCATCCCATTATTTTGCCCTCGCCACATTGGCCCTCAGCCAGCTCCTGCTGCTGATCGCCGTGAACTGGGAGCCGGTCACGGG
>JAQCFD010000105.1 GCA_027618305.1 Pseudomonadota bacterium | reverse complement strand
TTCGTTGCCATCCTTGATCCTCCGTTCGCTAAAATACACGGTGGACCAATTCAATGGGGGTGGATCAGTCATGGAACGGGGCCTGATCCGGCATTTCTACAAGCGTTCCCACGCAGAACAGATTCTGGTGACGTTCGGCCTGGCGATCGTCCTGCAGGAAATCGTCAAGAGCCAGTTCGGCGCCAACCCGATTCCTCAGCCCGCGCCCGAAGTCGCCCGGGGCATGGTGGATTTCGGCACGTTGATCGGCATGCAGGCCGGTGGCGTCGTCTACCCGGCCTGGCGGCTGATCTATTTCCTCTTCTCGCTGCTGGTCATCGCCGCGGTGTTCTCGTTTCTGCAGTTCACGACCTTTGGTATGGTGGTGCGCGCCGGCATGGCGGACCGCGAGACGGTCGGCCTGCTCGGCATCGATATTGATCGGCGTTTTACCATCGTCTTCGGGATGGCCGCGGTGGTCGCGGGCCTGGCCGGGGTGATGTACACGCCGATCCTCAGCCCCGATTACCATATGGGTATGGACTTCCTGGTCCTGAGTTTCGTGGTCGTCGTTGTCGGCGGCATGGGCTCGCTGCCCGGGGCCGTGGTCGCCGGTTTCCTGCTCGGTATCATTCAGAGTTTCGCCTCGATGAACGAGGTCAAATCGATTATTCCCGGAATCGACCAGATCATCATCTACCTGATCGCCGTTGTGATCCTTCTCGTGCGTCCGCGTGGCCTGATGGGTCGCAAGGGCGTGATGGAGCAATAGCCATGGGTCGAAACACCACGCTGAAACAGGATTATCTGCTGCTGATGGGATTCACGGCCGCCGTGCTGGCGGCGCCGTTTATTCTGACGCCGATCGGCGCAGGGTATCCGGACCTCCTGCAGAAATTTGCGATCTTCGGCATCTTTGCGCTCGGCTTCAATATTTTGTTCGGCCTGACGGGCTACCTGTCCTTCGGACATGCCGCATTCCTCGGGGTCGGCTCTTACGCCGCCGTGTGGACATTCAAGCTGCTCTCCATGAACCCGATTTTGGCTTTGATCGTCGCCACGGTGATCGGCGGCTTGTTCTCGGTCATCATCGGCTTTGTCTCGCTACGCCGGTCGGGCATCTACTTCTCGATCCTGACTCTCGCGCTCGCGCAGATGAGTTACAACATGGCCTATTCCGTGCTGACGCCGATTACGAATGGCGAAACCGGTCTGCAGCTCACACAATCCGATCCGCGCATCCTTGATGTGGCGCTGGGACGTGACTATGGCGCGGTGCTGCCGTCTTCCGATCTTTTCGGGATCTATATGAATGGCTATCCGGGCTACTACTTCTGCGCCGTGATCTTCATTGTCTGTTTCTTCCTGTCGATGCGCATTTTCCGATCGCCCTTCGGGATGATGTTGCGGGCGGTCAAATCGAACCAGAACAGGATGAGCTATACCGGTCTGAACGTGCGTCCCTACACCCTGGCGGCGTTCGTGATTTCGGGAATGTTCGCCGGCCTTGCCGGTGGGTTGTTGGCGGTTACGGATCCCCTGGCGGGTGCCGAACGTATGCAGTGGACAGCGTCGGGCGAGGTGGTTCTGATGACCATTCTCGGCGGCGCCGGGACGCTGCTGGGGCCCGTGATCGGCGCCGGGGTCATCAAGTATTTCGAGAATATTTTCTCTGCCTTCAATGAAAGCGTGCTGATGCAGGTCTTCGACTTCCTGCCGTCGTCTCTCCAGCATGCAATGGTTTCGGTGTCGTCACTGTTCGTAGGTGAGGGCTGGCATCTGACTCTCGGTGCGCTGTTTATGATCATCGTGATCTTCCTGCCGGGCGGTCTGATGGAGGGGTTCAACCGGCTGCGATCCCTGGCGCTTCGGATTCGGCGGAGACAGGTGGATGAACCGATGACGCCCGATCCGGTTGAACGCGTTCCGGGACCGGCGGAGTAGGTGATGTCATGAGCATTCTGTCGGTCGAGAACGTGAACAAGAATTTTGGCGGCCTGCGTGCCCTCAACAACGTCAATCTGGAGGTTGAGGCGGGCACGGTGCACGCCATCATCGGGCCCAACGGGGCGGGCAAATCGACCCTCCTGAACTGCTTCGTCGGCCGTCTCGAGCCCGATACGGGAACGGTTCTGTTCAACGGCCAGTCGCTGCTGGGTCTCAAACCCCACCAGATCAATCAGACCGGGGTCAGCCGGGTCTTCCAGACGCCCGAGATTTTTGACGATATGACATTGCTGGAGAATGTGACGATACCTGCGCTCGCCAAGCGCGACGGATCATTTCGGCTGAACGCATGGCGGGCCGTGCGGGACGAATCCAAGATCCATGAGGCCGCGCATGAATGCCTGGCCGATGTCGGGCTGGGCGAGAAGTCGCAGGAACTGGCGCGGCAACTTTCACGCGGGGACAAGCGGCGGCTGGAGCTTGCCATGTGCCTGGTGCAGGACCCGAAGCTGCTGCTGCTCGATGAACCGACGGCGGGCATGTCGCGCGCCGATACCAACAACACGATCGATCTGATGCGCCGGATCGCAGACCAGGGGGTTACCATGGTCGTGATCGAACATGACATGCATGTGGTCTTCTCCCTCGCGGACAAGATTTCCGTGCTCGCGCAGGGGACGGTCATTGCCGAAGATATACCCGATCGGATCAAGGGTGACGCGCGGGTTCAGGAAGCCTATCTCGGGGGCGCACATCTATGAGCGTTGTGAACATGGCAGATGCGAAAACCAAGGCGATGGACGGTGGCCAGGCAAAGGCGCCCGGTGATGCCGCGCCGGGACAGCAGCCCATCCGCAGTGCGGGGAACCAGCCGGCCTATTTTTCCTGTTGGGACATTCACGCCTATTACGGCGAAAGCTATATCGTGCAAGGCGTCAGCTTCGATGTGCGCGAGGGCGAAATCGTCGCCTTGCTGGGGCGCAACGGTGCGGGCAAGACCTCGACATTGCGCGCCATCGCGCGGGTCGATGACCCGTCGCTGAAGGCCGGCGAAGTCTGGCTCGATCATCAGCCCCTGCACAATATGAAGGCGCATCAGGCGGCGCGAAACGGAATTGGCCTGGTGCCGGAAGACCGTCGCATCATCGCCGGCCTGACCGTCGAGGAGAATCTCAAGCTCGCCCAGATCGCGCCACCGATCGGCTGGTCGATCGAGCGCGTGTACGACCTGTTTCCCCGTCTCGGCGAGCGCCGCAAGCAGGAGGGGACGACCCTGTCGGGCGGCGAGCAGCAGATGCTGGCGATCGGCCGGACCCTGGCCCGCGACGTGAAGCTGTTGCTGCTGGATGAGCCCTATGAGGGGCTGGCGCCGGTGATCGTGCATGAGATCGAGAGGACTCTTGAGCAGATCAAGGCGTTGGGCATGACAACGATTATCGTGGAACAGAATGCCATCGCCGCGCTGCATCTTGCCGACCGCGCGATCATCCTCGACATGGGGCAGGTCGTGTTTGACGGCACGGCCCAGGACGTGCTCGACAGCGCGGAGCTGCGCCAGCAATACCTCGCCATCTGACCACCTGCCGTCTCTAATGTCGCTTCCAGCTATGCGTTCTGCCACGCGGCGTCGTACGCTGTTCGGCACGGCGCAGGTCCCGGCGGCCTGTCATGTGACGGACGGATTTCCATGGCGGCAAGGGTGCAATCGACGATGGGACGAGCATGACGACGTCCGCCGGTCTGCGCGACCTGCTGACAAATTTCCAGTTCGTGCGTATCTGGCTGGTCGGCATTTTCAGCGGCATCGCGCGTTGGCTCGAGATGCTGGTCGCGGGCGTCTACGCGTTCGACACGACCGGTTCGCCGTTCCTGGTCGCGTTGCTGGTGATCCTGCGGATGATGCCGCTGGTGGCGTTCGGCTCCATCGTCGGCACTTTTGCGGACCGATTGTCCCCGAAGGTTTTCATGTGCGTCACCATGCTGGGCGCCATGCTGGTCTCGGGCACGGTGTTTGTGCTTTTCCTCTCCGGCCATGATTCCTTTTGGCTCGTCGCGTTCGCGTCATTCGTCTCGGGCCTGGTCTGGACCACGGATATGCCACTGCGCCGGCGTATGCTCGGCGATGTCGCCGGCATGGCGCGCGTGGCCCAGGCGATGAGCCTCGACGCCGCCACCAACAACGCAACCCGCATGCTGGGCCCGTTGTTCGGCGGCCTGATCTATCAATGGCAGGGGGCCAGTGGCGCCTACATGCTGAGTGCGGCGTTGTATGCCGCCTGTGCGATTGTTTTGGCCTTTGTAACGCCGACACTCGTGAATGCCGGCGTTTTGCGACCCGCATCGCGCGCCCTGGACGATCTGCGGGCCGGTTTCGCGTATGTCGCGCGCGACCCCGACGTGCTGCGCATCATGCTGGTGACGATCATTTTCAACCTTTGGGGGTTCCCGTTCCTCGCCATGATCCCGGTGGTCGGCCGGGACGAGTTGCAGGTCTCGGCGGGCATTATCGGCGGACTGACCGCGCTCGAAGGCGGCGGCGCGTTCCTCGGGTCCATCATCATCGCCGCGCGGGTGCGTATCGCAAGTTATCGGCGCCTCTATTATTTCGGCTTGCTCGGCTATCTGTTCGCCGCCTTCACCGCGGGCTGGATGGTGGACGTGGTGCCCATGGCGCTGGCGCTGGTTGTGGTTGGGTTGTGCGCGGCCGGGTTTTCGACCATGCAGTCGACGTTGATCTACACCGTCGCGCCGCCGGAGATGCGCGGGCGCCTGTTCGGGGTGCTGGTGATCTGTATTGGCAGCGGCCTCATCGGATTTACCAATATCGGCCTCATGGGCGAATGGTTTGGCGGCTCGACGGCCATGCGCATTGTCGCCGCCGAGGGGCTGATACCGCTGCTGATTATCGGAATTGGCTGGCGTCAGCTCTGGGCGCGCGGCACCTATGACAAGGGCGGGGTCACGACGGTCACGTAGTGCTGACGATCTGGCCGCATATACATCTCAAGCGTTCGGGGCCGGGTCCAGTCCGGCGGTGGTGTGCCGCGTCGCGGTTTCAATCGAAGCGATCGTGTTGCGGCGCGAATTGAGGTTGTTCTAGGTCGACGCTCTGCGCAGCAGATACAGGCCGCTGGCGATCAGGACGGCGGCGCCGATGAGCGTCGCGCTGTCCGGGATGTCGCCGAACACCGCGAAACCGATGGCGGATGACCAGACGATCTCGGTGTAGGCGAAGGGCGCCACCAGCGAAGCGGGGGCGGCGTAATAGGCGCGGATCAGCAGGAAATGCGCTGCAGCCCCGAGGCATGCGGCAGCGGCGAGATAGGCAATCTGTCTGAGGTCGGGCGTTTCCCAGACAAAGGGAAGCGCCAGCGCGGAAACAAAAAGACCAACCAGCGTCGCCGTGTACAGCATGGAGACCGGTGTCACGGCCTGGCTGATCGGACGCGTCAGGGTTTGGTAGAGGGCCACGCAAACCGCCGCGCCGAGCGGCACGAGCGAGGCCGCGTCGAAGATGCTGGAGCCGGGACGGATCACGATCAGCACACCGGCGAACCCGACCAGGATGGCGATCCATTGCCCGACGGTGACCCGTTCCTTGAGGATGAACGCCGCCGCGGCGGTGATCATCAGGGGCGCGACAAAGGCAATTGTGATGGCGTCTGCCAGGGGCATCAGTCCGACGGCGACGAACATGCCGCTGACCGCCGCCATCAGCGCCAGTGCCCGCAGGACCTGCAGGCCGAGCATCCGGGTTGTGACGAGGCTGCGCAGGCGTGGCGCGAGCAGGGTCGTCAGCAGCACCGCCTGGATCGTGTATTGCGACCAGATGATCATCCCGATCGGGACATCGCCGCGCACGGTCTTGATGAAGCCGTGCATGGTGATGAAGCACAGTGACGCCAAGCACATGATGGCGATCGCCGTCAGCCGCGCGCGCGGCGTCATTTGGGTCGAAACGGATACGGTCATGGTGACGGGCGCTAAAGCGTCTCCGCGAAGAATTCGCGCATCATCCGGTAGGATTTCTGGCACAGCTCTTCGTCATACAGGGTCATCGGCGGGTTGTTTTCGCCGGGTACGCAGAACGCGTGAGTCGCGTTGCCGAAGGTCATGGTCCCCCAGTCGACACCGGCAGATGTAAGCTCGGTCTCCAGCGCGTCCATCATGTCCTTGGGTGTTACCGGGTCGGCGCGGCCGTGAATGGCGAGCACGCGCCCCTTGAAGTCGGGGGTTGTCGTGTCGTCGACCGGGTTGGGGAGCGTGACGTGGAAGATCACCGTGCCCGCGAAATCGGCGCCGGCCCGGGCCTGTTCGAGCACAATGCCGCCGCCCATGCAGTATCCGATGGCACCCAGCGGGCCGTCGTTGATCGGTGCATGTTCCTTGGCAGCCCCCAGCAAGGCACCCAGCGCCACAGCACCACCCTCGCGTACCAGCGGAAGATCACGCCGCGCGCCCTGGGCGCTGGCGAGAAGTTCGTCGAAACCCTTGTCCCGTTCGCCATAGCCCACGCCATACATGTCGGCGACAAGCATCACATAGTTCTTGCCGGCCGCTTCGGCGGCCATGTCGAGCGTGTGCCGGCACACACCGAACCAGTCGGGTTGCATGAAGACCACCGGGCGGGGGACACTGATGGTATCGTCCCACACCACTGCGCCCTCGAACTGCCGTCCGTTAAACTCGTACGGCACCATGATTTCGGCCATGTCGGGTATCCTTGCTTAATCCTGTCCGCTGGGACATTAGCGCGCGGCTGGGTGCGGGACCAGTTCAGTCGAGCGATGAAAGAAACTCGAGCAGCGCGGCCGTCACCGGCCCGGGGGCTTCCTGCTGAACCCAGTGTCCGGCACCGTCGATGATGCGCGCGAAACGCAAATCGGTGCAGTGTCGTCCGACATCGTCATAGAGATCACGGCCCGGCACGAAGTGGCGCACGGCATCGTGGCTGCCGGCGATGAAGCAGCTCGGCTGTTGGATCGGCCCGGTCGCCATCTCCGGCAGCATGTCGAAGTCCCGGTCCTGGTTGCGATATCGGTTGATCGGGCCGCGAAATCCGCCAGCACTGAAATTCGCCGTGAAGTATTCGAGGTCGGCGGTGCTCAACCATTCGGGAAACGGGTCCGGGTCGACAAGTGGCCCGAGCAGGCCCCCATCGGCGGGCCAATCAAGCCAGTAATCCGCCGTCGGCGCATTGCCCGACAGGGCGAAATAGATTTTCCGCAACGAAAGCGCGATGTCGGCCTCGAGCTCAGCTTCGGCGACACCTTCATCCTCGAAATACAGCTGGTAGAAGAAGCGGTCGTCGTAGATGCGGCGCCACAAGTCCATCGTGGAAGTCGGGCCGCGTTTGGGATAGCGAACGCTGAGCGCGGCGATGGCCGACACCCGGTCGGGATACGTCGCGGCGGTGTTCCAGCAGATCGGTGCGCCCCAGTCATGGCCGATCAGGATGGCCGAGGGCGCCTCGAAGGCATCGATGATCCCGGTGATGTCCGCCATCAGACTGGCCATGTCGTAGGCCTCGACCGCATGTGGTTTATCGCTGCCGCCGTAGCCGCGCATGTCGGGTGCGACGACCCGGTAGCCCGCGTTCGCAATGGGCCGGATTTGATGCCGCCAGGAGTACCAGAGCTCGGGCCAGCCATGGACCATGATGACGAGGGGCCCGCCGGTGCCCTCGACGGCGGCGCGCAGGCGAATGCCGTTGGTCTCGATCATGTGCAGAGAAAAAGGGTGGTCCATCATGGTCTTGTTTCTACCATGACACGGCGAACGGGGCGGGTTGATTGATCGTTACGCGCTGACGTTTCACTACAACCCGAAAGACAATGCGGTCGCCGCGCCGCTCGATACATGTATCTCGGACGACAATCCGCCACGGTTCGAGCCGAAAACGTTCATCCAGCATATGAGCGACTATATCGATGCCAGCTACAAGCCGTTGCGCGACGGGGCCTGATCGCGAGCGTGAATCCGTTGTCGCGGATTGCCGTTCGTTGCGGAACGGCAGCTTTTCCACGGAACTCAGCAAATGCAGCACAGTTCATGCCAAATCGTGTAGGATTTAGGCTTGCAGGTTGGTGCCGCGATATATGAAGGTATCAATCAATTGGATGATCTACTGGTCGGCCTTGGTCGTCAGAACCGAGCCGCCATATGAACCGGGAGGAACTGATGTACAAATACAAGGCGGTTGCCATTGCAGCGGGGCTTGCCGCCGCCAGTGCCTTTGCGACCTCGACGGCCTCCGCCGACGAGCTTTCTCTGGCCTATTTCATGGGCCCGAAGCATCCGATGAATGCCGGCGTGATGACGCCGTTCGGCGACAAGCTCGCCGAACTGTCGGGTGGCAAGCTAACCGTCAAGCAGTTTCCGGGCGGGGCGCTGAACAAGGTGCCGCCGAAACAATATTCGATCTTGCTCGATGGTGTTGCCGACATCATCTTCACGCTGCCCGGCTACACCGCCGACGTGTTTCCGAAGACCAACGTGATGGGGCTGCCGGGCCTGTGTGACTCTGCAATTTCCTGTACCATGGCCATGCAGCGCGTGCGCGGCGAACTCGAGCAGGAATACGACGCTAAGGTCATCGCCATCTGGACCAACGCGCCGCCGGTGCTGATCACCAGAGACAAGGCGGTCCGCACCCTCGAAGACCTCAAGGGCATGAAGATCCGCGTCACCTCCAAATCGGATGTGCCGATCGTCGAGGCCCTTGGTGCCAGCGCCGTTGCCCAGCCGGTCACCGTCATCAACCAGAATCTCGCGAATGGCGTGATCGACGGCATCATGATCGATCCGTCCGCCATCGGCGCGTTCAAGCTTTTCGAGCCGGCCAACTACGTCACCACCTGGTTCCCGGGGTCGGGATCGGCCTTCGTCCTGCTGATGAACAAGGACGTCTACAACAAGCTGTCTGCCGAGGAAAAAGGCTGGGTCGATGCGGCCGCAAGTGCCGATCTTTCTTTGGGTGCCGGCAAGGCCTATGACGTGGCGTCAGCACGTGGTCTGGCCGCCGCCAAAGGCGCTGGCAACGAGATGATCGAATTGTCCGATGCCGAGAAGGCGAAATTCCAGGCCAAGGTCGACGCGGTCATGGAGACGTTGGCGAGCAAGCCCGTTGGCGACAGCACCATTGGTCAGATGATGGCGAAGATGACCGGCAAGTAGTCGGTGTCGTCGCAGAACCACAAGGTCCTCGATTGGGCCGACGAACAACTCGGTCGCGTGGCCGGGTTGTTCGCCATTCTGGGGGCCATCGGCGTCTGTTTGCTGATGGTCAATATCCTCGTGGCTGTGTTCTGGCGTTACGCCCTCAATGACCCGATTTTCGGAATTGATGACATTTCGGTCATGGTTCTCGCCGTTTTTGCGGGCTGCGCGGTTGCGTATGGCGCGCGGAACAATTCCCACGTGTCGGTGGATATCATCACGAGGTTCTTCGGGCGTTCGGTGACCCGCTACACGGACGCCGTGATGCGTATTCTGGCGCTGGGAATTACAGGCCTGGCGGCGTTCGCGCTCTGGACCAAGGCCTGTGGCTTCGAGGAAGCCTGTATTACCGAGAATCTCAGCATTGTGCACACCTGGTTCTATTATTTCCTCGGTGTCGCGCTGTGCTTCTACGCGCTGCATATGCTGATGTTGCTCCTGGTCGGATTCGCCCACTGGTATGACGAAGACCCGAACGAGGCGACCGACTGATGGAAAGTGAGACCGTCGCGATACTCGGCTTCGTCGCGCTCTTCATTCTGTTGTTCATCCGGATGCCGGTCGGCCTGACCATGATGCTGATCGGGACGGTCGGTATCTATCTGATCCGCCCGGTGGCCGCCATTCCCACATTGGCCGGCGAGATTTTCGCCGAAGCCGCCAACTTCCCGCTGATTATCATTCCGCTGTTCGTCCTGATGGGAAATTTGGCGGGTGTTTCGGGCATGAGCCGGGACCTGTATCGCGCCGCTAATGCCTGGCTGGGCCACATGCGGGGCGGGCTTGCATCCGCGACAATCGTCGGTTGCGCGGGGTTCTCGGCCCTGTCGGGATCATCGCTCGCGGCGGCGTTGACCATGGGCCGTGTCTCCCTGCCCGAGATGCAGCGTTACAATTACGACGATGGCCTCGCGACCGGTGCCATCGCGGCGGGGGGGACCCTTGGCATCCTCATTCCGCCGTCGGCGGGCTTCGTGATCTACGCGATCCTGACCGAGGAAAGCATTGGGCGCCTGTTTCTCGCCGGGGTCTTCCCGGGGTTGATGCTGACGGTGCTGTTCGTTATCGCGATCTGGATCGTCGTCATGCGCGATCCCGGCAAGGCTCCGCAGTCCGCGGAGGCGATCCCGATGGGTGATCGGCTGCGCGCATTGGCCGGTGCCGGCTGGATCATCGGGATTGTGGGCCTGACCATCGGCGGGATCTAC
>JAQCFD010000104.1 GCA_027618305.1 Pseudomonadota bacterium | reverse complement strand
CCTCGATGTGGCGGATATGGACAGCTGTTCCGCGATGGCGGATGCGGCGCTGGCGGCGTTCGGGCGGATCGATGTGCTGATCAACAACGCCGCGCTCTACGGGGATATCTCCGGCGGGCGTTTCGACAAGCTGCCGGAAGATCAGTGGGACCGGGTCATGGCCGTCAACGTCAAGGGCATCTGGCAGTGCTGCAAGGCCTGTGTGCCGGCCATGCGCGAGGCGGGCGGTGGGTCGATCGTGAACATCTCCTCGCTCGCAGCGACCTATGGGATGGCCTATGCGGTGGACTATGCGACGTCCAAGGCGGCGGTCATCGGTCTGTCGCGGTCACTCGCACGCGAACTCGGCCGGGACTGGATCCGGGTCAACGCGGTCGCGCCCAGCGCGGTTCTGACCGAGGGCACGGATGAATTCATGGGTGAAAAGCGCGACGGGATGCTGGCGGCCATCGCCCAGGGGCAGAGCTTGAAGGGAAACCTTGTCCCCGGCGACATGACGGGCACGATTATCTACCTGGCATCTGACGCGAGCCGCTTCGTGACAGGGCAGACGATCATGGTCGATGGCGGCACGGTGATGCTTTAGGCCGTCATTCCGGACCGACATGGCGCAGACGGGCGCAAGTGGCAAAGCACAATGTAACTGTCTGAACCGCGATGGCGATGCTATATCGCGGATGTGGTGGGGCTTGCCGGTCGGACAGACCGGAAAACCAGCGGTCGTGTTTCTGCCCGATATCCTTGTTCGAGACGTATGTTGCAGCAATATTTGAGATTCTTGGTCTTCGCGATCGCCGGTGGATTATTGACTGGCTCCCTGGCCTTTACGGTCATGGGGAAGAATTTCGGATTCGAGAACGTCACCATCTCGGCCGTCATTCCCGGCTTTTTTGTCGGGGCAACAGCGACCTTCATCATTCTTCTGCTGATCGCCAACAGCCGCGCCAAGTTGGTCACGCGACTGGCGGAACAGGAGAAGATTTTGGAGGCGTTGCGGGCCGAGATTTCCCGCAGCAACCGGCTTGAAGTGACGCTGGAGGAGACGGACGAACGTCACCGGGTCATCACAGAGACGGTTCCGTCGGGAATCCTGGTGCATCTGGAGGGCAAAGTTCTGTATGCGAACCCTGTGGCATTAGAGATGTACGGCGCCGGATCCGAGGCCGACTTCGACGGAGTCGACATAACGGATTTGGTTCACCCGGACGAGCGCGAGTACGTTCTGTCACTGCGCCGGACCAGGTTCGGCGCAGTCCCCGGCGACCGAGAGATGTATCGTGTGCGCCGCCTCAGGCTGGATGGATCGGTGTTCTGGTCCGAGGGATTCGCGCGTGGAATCCGGTTCGCGGGCGAAGACGCGATTCTGGTTGCGATCCATGATGTCTCCGAGAGGATGGCCGCAGAGACGGCGTTGCAGTTCAGTCAGAAACGCTTCCAGGACTTTGCCGAAGCATCTGCGGACTGGTTCTGGGAGACGGACGCGTCGCTGCGTTTTACGTATATGAGCCAAAGCGTCGCGCGGATCGTGGGGGCGCCGCCGGAATGGCATTACGGAAAAACGAGGCAAGATTTGCTGGGTGACCAGTATGACCGTGACGTTTGGGATAAGCATTTCGCCGATCTGGAGGCGCGCCGCCCGTTCCGGGGGTTCGAGTATTTCAGGGTTGGCGACGGGGAAGTCAAACCAATCTGGATACGCGCAAGTGGCCAGCCGATTTACGACGAACGGGGTATGTTCCTAGGATATCGTGGTTCGGCGAGCGATATCACGGAACAGAAAGAGGCCGAGGAGCGGTTGCGGGCCAGCGAGGAATTGTTGGCGCGGGCTCAGAAACTGGAAGCGGTCGGCCAGCTGACCGGCGGCATCGCGCATGATTTCAACAATCTATTGGCCGTGATTCAGGGCAATGCCGAATTTGTCAGCGATCTGCTCGGTTCGGACAACGAACACACGAAGGCTATATTGCGTGCCGCAAATCGCGGGGCGGA
This sequence comes from Pseudomonadota bacterium, assembly GCA_027618305.1. Taxonomy (GTDB): domain Bacteria; phylum Pseudomonadota; class Alphaproteobacteria; order UBA6615; family UBA6615; genus UBA8079. Next base: position 8,403 of record JAQCFD010000104.1, on the reverse strand, counting down.
GTTGACCCAGCGTCTGCTCGCGTTTTCGCGGCAGCAACCCTTGCAGCCACGGCCCACGGAAGTGGCGAAACTGGTCAGCGGCATGGTCGGCTTGTTGCAGAGAACATTGGGCGAGGCCGTCGAAATCGAAACTGCAATTCAGGATGATCTCGTGCCGGTCATGGCGGACCCGGGTCAGCTTGAGAATGCGTTGCTCAATCTCGCCATCAATGCCCGTGACGCTATGCCGTCAGGCGGGCGGCTGGCGATCGAATGCCGGTATGTGCACGTCGACGAGGCGTACCATCGGGAAGAACCGGACGCTGAAGTCGGTGACCATGTGGTCTTGTCCGTGAGCGATACCGGCACGGGCATGTCCGCCGATGTTCAGGCCAAGGCATTCGATCCGTTCTTTACAACGAAAGACGTTGGCGAAGGCAGCGGTCTGGGCTTGTCCATGGTTTACGGGTTTGCCCGGCAATCCGGCGGCCATGTGACGATTTACAGCGAAGAGCAGGTTGGCACGACCGTGCGGATATATCTGCCGGTTGCAAGAGATGCCGTTCGCGATGAACCGTTGGCCGAGATTCTCGATGTGCCGTCCGGCCAGGGCGAATCAATTCTGGTTATCGAGGATGATCCCGACGTCCGCGCGCTGGCCGTTCAGATACTTCAGGATCTGGGCTACGCGGTTGACGCTGTACCGGATGCGGCGCGCGCGGAACATGCGCTGGCCGGCGGCAAACTTCCTGACCTCATTCTGTCCGACGTGGTGTTGCCCGGCGGCGTGAGCGGTCCGGTATTCGCGGAAACGGCGCGCGCGAGATATCCCGGGATCAGGATTATCTTCATGTCCGGTTACCCCGAAGCCGCCGCCAAACGGAACGGGTTTCTCGGTTCGGACAGCGTGCTCCTGAACAAGCCGTTTCAGCGACGGGAACTCGCCAAGGCGGTCCGCGCCGCACTGGCGTAGCGTTCAGTTCGATTTCGACAGGCGCGTCCAACAGGTTCATATTTTGTTGGAACCAGTGGGCCGGGCATCTAATTTGTCCTGAGCACCGCAGAACGGAAAATCTAAATTCTCAGGAGACAAGGGCAGGACGATGAGCAAGACACCTCTCGAGGAACTGGGCGAACCCCTCTACTACATCGCCGCCAATGCGGATCAGGCGGGTTTTCCCACACCGCCGAATCCCCACGGCCAGTCGCTTCGTACCTGGGTTCGTTCGCTCGGCGGTATGCAGAAGGAAGCACTCGTCGTGAATGCCGCCACGGGCACGGCTTGGCGCTTCGCCTGCGACGAGGGTAAGCATCTGGGGGGCCACAACAAGGCACCGAACCCGCTGACCTATCTCAGCGCCGGCATGATCTCGTCCTACATGAACGAAATTACGGCGCTCGCCGCCCAGCGCCAGATCGAGCTGCGCGAGCTCGAGCTCGTGCTCGAGAATCGCTATTACCGGGAAGGCGACTTCCGCAAGGGCACCATGAACAGCGGCGCGCGCCCGCCGGAGCTGACGGTGAACTGCGAGGCCGACTGCGACGACGCGACCTTGCAGACACTGCTCTATGAGGCCGTGGCTGCCGCGCCGCTGAACGGCTTGGCGCGTGGATCCCATCCGAGCCTGTTCACCCTGGTCCATAACGGCAAGGTCCTGACCCCGTCGGCGGTGACACATCTGGACATGGAACCGTTCCCCAACCCGTGCGACAATTTCCCGAACCTCGAACGGTTGGCCGACAGCCCGGCGATGCCCGACCTCGTCAAGTTCATGGTCGAGGAAGGCCCGGCCTATGAAGCCTTCGTCAGGACGCGGCCCGAGACGGACGCAACGCCCGGGGACATCACCAACCTGCACATGCATTCCAGCTGTGTGATGCGGTCGGACGGTGTGAAGCTGATCTTCAAGGAACAATACGGACCCGGCGCGCCGAGCTGGGAGTTCCTGTCGTCCGAGGATGGCCGCGCGCCCGACGCCGCGTCGCTGATCTCGGCCGGGATCGGCCTGTGCTTCATGACCCAGATGGGCCGCTACTCACACATGGCGAAACTGCCGCTCACCGGTTACTCGATCATCCAGGACACCCATTTCTCCCTCGGCGGCGCGTCGGGTGGCACGGGGCAGGCGGCGGTTGCCCAGCCGGTGGAAACCCATGTCTATCTGGACACGGACGCGGATGACGCGACGGCGCAGAAAATCCTCGAGGTCGGCGAGCGGACCTGCTTCCTGCACGCCTTCTGCCGCGACGATCTGAAGCCGCTCGTGCGTTCCGGCCGGCGGTCCCGCGCGGCGTAGGCGCAGACGTCCTCGCACTTCGACAGGCTCAGTGTGAGGACGTTACAAGCTCAGTGTGAGGACGTTACAAGCTCAGGGTTAAGGCGTTTTACAGGCTCAGCGTTTGGAAAACCTCATCCTGAGCTTGACGAAGGATGAGGTTACTCCGCGGCGATGGCGTCGAAGTCGGGGGTTTCGAGTTCCGGCACGACCTTCTCCATGAACAGCTGGATCTCTTCCAGCAGCTCGTCCTTGGGCTGCTGGGCCCAATGCCAGATCAGGGTGATGTATTCGCACGGAATGCGCGAATAGATGTCCTGCCAGTCGGCGATGGCGTCGTCGACGGTGCCGCCCAGGATGAACTTGTGCTCCTTCATGGCGCGGAAGGCGGCCTCGGCGTCATGGTTGACCGGGTCCACATTGTGGTTGCCGAACACCGAGTAGAAATTCTTGAAGATGTCGAGGTCATAGGCCCGCAGCTTGCGGTCGAAGTCGGCCGCGGATTTCGCGATCCGGGTGTGGCGCACGATATTCTGCATCTGGCCGAATTGAACCTGACGCCCATGCTTGGCCGATTCCTCCACATAGACATTGGCGAGTTCCACGACGCCGTCGGTCGGGTTGAAGTAGCTCGGCCGGAAGCCGTGCCTGGCCGCGAACTCGATCGTTGCCCGCGACCGCGCCACGGCGCAGAAGACCGGCGGATGGGGTTTCTGGTAAGGGCTGGGCACGACAGAGATGCGGCGCAACACGCCGTTATCGTCGATTTCGCCTTTTGCCCCGGCCTCGCGGGCGATCTCATAGCCTTCGTAGTTGGCGATGCCCGTGTCGTGGGGGTAGGGGGCCTGATAATATTTGCCGTTAAGTTCGACCGAATCCTTCGTCCAGCAATCCAGCACCATCTCGACCCGTTCTTCGAAGATCTCACGGTTCTTGGCGTCATTGGCGCTACCGTCCGAAACAGTGGCGACCGCATCGCTGCCCTGGCCCAGGATGTTGGTCCAGCGGGACTGGTAGCCCCGGGCGAAGCCGACGAAATATTTGCCGTTGGTCAGGTGATCGATGATCGCGGTTTCTTCGGCCACGCGGATCGGATCGTGGGTGGCCATCACATAGCCGAACGCGCCGACATTGATATTCTTGGTGTGGGCGGCCCAGTGGGCATTCATCACGCCCGGGTTCGGGCCCACTTCATAGCCTTCGGAATGTAGGTGATGCTCGATCGTGGACATGCCCCACACGCCCATCTCGTCGGCGGCTTTGATGATGTCCGTCCACTCATGAACGATCTTGTTGTAGATCTCGGAGTCCCGGCCGATCGGCGCCCTGGCGCGGCGGTCGTGCTCATCTTTGGCGGGAAAGACCGGATACAGCTGGACGATGACTTTTGGGGCGGGCATGGGCGCTTCCTGTCTTGCAGAACTCGTTATTGGTTTGCCGTGATCATGGACGGGCACCGGCCCGCAACAAAATCGACGCGGCTTGCATTTTTGCTTGATGAAAACTACAGCGGTTGATGACGTCCGCCAAGTCACCTGCCGCGACGCCCGCTTGAACGGTCATGCAAATTTTGCTCTACCTTCCGCCCGTTCACCTATTGATATGACCCTGCGTCAGGAGACGTACATGCCTCTTCACCCCCAAATTGTTGCGCTGATCGAACGCGCCGCGGCGGCCGGCGTGCGCCCCACCCACGAGCTCACGCCCGAAGAGGCGCGCGCGCAGATGGACGCGATGTCACTCGAACGCGACAAGGAACGAACCAAAGTGCGCATGGTCGCCGACACCGTGATCAACGGGGCAGACGGCGACGACATGACCATGCGGGTCTACTGGCCCGACCTGGTGCAGACGGATATTGCGCCCGCGATCATGTACTTCCATGGCGGCGGGCATGTGATCGGCAGCCTGAACTCCCACGATCAGGTCGCGCGCAACCTGTGTGCCGACACGGGTTACCTGGTGGCCTCGGTCGATTATCGCATGGGACCCGAGCACAAGTTTCCGGCCGCGCCGCGGGATTGCTACGCCGCGACCAAGTGGGTGGCGGCGAACACCCGTCAGCTTGGTGTGAATCCGGCCCGCATCGCCGTGGCCGGCGACAGCGCTGGCGCCAATCTGGCGGCGGTCGTGGCCATGATGGCCCGCGAAGAGGGCGGTCCCGACATCGCTTTTCAGCTGCTGGTCTACCCGGTGGCCGACTATGCCTTCGACACGTCGTCCTATGAGACCTATGCGGAGGGCGCGGGAATTTTAACCGCGGCCGGCATGAACTGGTTCCGCGACCATTATCTGAATGGTCCAGAAGACCAGGAGGACTGGCGTGCCGCACCGTTGCGGGCCAAGGATTTCTCGAATCTGCCGCCCGCCCTGGTGATCACCGCGGAATGTGATGTGCTGCACGATGAGGGGGTGGCCCTGGCCGAGGCGCTGGCCGCCGCGGGCGTGGCCGTCGAGCACCGGGACTATCCCGGAATGATGCACGGTTTCTACTCCTTTGCGCCCGTGGTCGATGATGGCCGCGCCGCGCAAATTCACGCCGCTGAGGCGATGCGCAAGGTTCTTTCCGCCTGAACATGCGGAATCACGTCCCCTTCGCTTGACATCAGGGGGGGGCAGCAGTACATCCGCTCTCGGCTTGGGGGTGTAGCTCAGTTGGTTAGAGCGCCGGCCTGTCACGCCGGAGGCCGCGGGTTCGAGTCCCGTCACTCCCGCCACTAAGCCCAATGTCGAAGATATGATCCGGGACCCCTTGGGGTCCTGTTTTCATATCCGAATCGCGTGTCAGGCCGCGGCACCCCAAACAAGGGAAAAGACACGAGCCAGAGTGGCTTGAGAGGGCGCCCGCAGTCTTGCACGGGCGTTCGCGCTGGTGTATGGCTGAGCCCGCTTGATCCGGGGTGTTCGGACGCGCGATTCGTGTCCGTTCAGGATCGGGCAGCGCGCGATCTTGAAAGCCAAAACCAGGGCGTTGTCGATGGAAGAACTGCTCCTCGAATACCTGCCGATATTGATCTTTCTCGGCCTGGCCGTCGGCCTGTCGGGATTGATGATCATGGCGTCCGTGCTCATCGGCGCGCGCAAGCCGGATCCGGAAAAGAATTCTGCGTATGAGTGCGGCTTTGATGCTTTCGATGACGCGCGCATGAAATTCGACGTGCGCTTCTATCTGGTGGCGATCCTGTTCATCATCTTCGATCTCGAAGTCGCGTTTCTCTTCCCCTGGGCCATCACGCTCTCGGACATTGGTGAATTCGGCTTCTGGTCGATGATCGTGTTCCTGGGAATCCTGACGGTCGGTTTTGTCTACGAATGGCGCAAAGGAGCGCTCGAATGGGAATAACCGTTAGCGACCCCGCCGATGCGGTCTTCCAGCCTGGTCCCGATCAGGATGCGGCGATTGAGGCGGTCTCCAACGAGCTGGCCGACAAGGGCTTCGTCCTGGCCAATGCCGACAAGCTGGTCAACTGGGCCCGCACGGGCTCGCTCTGGCCGATGACGTTTGGCCTGGCCTGCTGTGCGGTCGAGATGATGCACACCGCTGCGTCGCGCTACGACATGGACCGGTTCGGCTTCCTGTTCCGGCCGAGCCCGCGCCAGTCGGACGTGATGATCGTGGCCGGTACGCTGACCAACAAGATGGCGCCGGCCCTGCGCAAGGTCTACGACCAGATGCCCGAGCCCCGCTGGGTGATCTCCATGGGCTCCTGCGCCAATGGCGGCGGCTACTACCACTATTCATATTCGGTCGTGCGCGGATGCGATCGGATCGTTCCCGTCGATATCTACGTGCCCGGCTGCCCGCCGACGGCCGAGGCGCTGCTTTACGGCATCATGCAGTTGCAGCGGAAGATCCGGCGCACCGGCACGATCGCGCGCTAGATCGGGCAGCGAGCAAGGCATTACGGATACCGGTATGGACGAAGCACTCATAGATCTCGGCGATTATATCGCCGCTGCGTTGCCGCAGGATGTGATCGGCACCGAGGTCGCCCTGGGCGAGCTCGTGGTGACCGTGCGCCCGACGAAGATCGTGCGGGTGCTGACCTTCCTGCGTGATGACAGCACCTGCCTGTTCAAGGTGCTGATCGATATTTGCGGCGCCGACTATCCCGAGCGCGAAGCGCGCTTCGACGTCATCTATACGCTGCTGTCGATGAGCCAGAACCAGCGCGTCCGGGTGAAGCTGAGCGTCGCCGAGGATGTGCCCGTGCCGACCGCGACGGGTGTCTACAGCGCCGCCGGATGGTACGAGCGCGAGGCCTGGGATATGTACGGCATCTACTTCTCGGACCATCCCGACTTGCGCCGCATCCTCACCGACTACGGCTTCGAGGGGCATCCGATGCGCAAGGACTTCCCCCTGACCGGCCGGGTCGAAGTGCGTTACGACGAGACGCAAAAGCGCGTCGTCTACGATCCGGTCAAGCTGACCCAGGATTTCCGCAGCTTTGATTTCCTCAGTCCCTGGGAGGGCATGAACGAGATTCTCCCGGGCGACGAGAAGGCAAGGGCGGATGAGGAAGAGGGGGCCGAGAGCACCTGATGTCCGAAGTCGCGATCAAGAATATGACCCTCAATTTCGGGCCGCAGCATCCCGCGGCCCATGGCGTGCTCCGCCTTGTCCTCGAGATGGACGGCGAAGTTGTCGAGCGCGCCGATCCGCATATCGGCCTGCTCCACCGGGGCACCGAGAAGCTGATCGAGTACAAGACCTATCTGCAGGCGGTGCCCTATTTCGATCGGCTCGATTACGTGTCGCCCATGTGTCAGGAGCACACCTACGCGCTCGCCGTCGAAAAGCTGCTCGGCATCGACGTGCCCGAACGCGGCCAGTACATCCGCGTGCTGTTCTCCGAAATCACCCGCATCCTCAACCACATCATGAACCTGACGACCTATGCGCTGGATGTCGGGGCCATGACGCCGCTTTTGTGGGGTTTCGAGGAACGCGAGCGGATGATGGAATTCTACGAGCGCGTGTCGGGTGCGCGGCTTCACGCGGCGTATTTCCGCCCAGGCGGGGTGCATCAGGACCTGCCGGCGGGGCTCGTCGAGGATATCTACGCATTCTGCGAGAGCTATCCGAAGTTCATCGACGACATGGAAAGCCTGCTCACCGACAACCGCATCTTCAAGCAGCGCACGGTGGATATCGGCGTGTTCTCGCCCGAAGAGGCGATGGACTGGGGCATGTCCGGCCCGACCCTGCGCGCGAGTGGCGTGGCCTGGGATCTGCGCAAGTCCCAGCCCTATGACGTGTATGACCGGATGGACTTCGACGTGCCAGTCGGCAAGACCGGCGACTGTTACGCGCGCTACCTCGTGCGGGTCGAGGAAATGCGCCAGAGCCTGCGGATCATCAAGCAGTGCCTCGACGAGATGCCCGACGGTCCCGTCATGACCCAGAACCACAAGCTCAACCCGCCGCGCCGCGGCGAGATGAAGCATTCGATGGAAGCGCTGATCCATCACTTCAAGCTCTACACCGAGGGCTATCACGTGCCCGCCGGCGAGACCTACACGGCCGTCGAGGCGCCGAAGGGCGAGTTCGGCGTCTATCTCGTGGCCGATGGCAGCAACAAGCCGTATCGATGCAAGATCCGGGCGCCGGGGTTTGCGTTCATGCAGGCCGTCGAGGCCCTGACCAAGGGCCACATGCTGGCTGACGTGCCGGCGGTGATCGGCAGCCTTGATATCGTGTTCGGAGAGGTCGACCGATGAGCGACGCATTTGCATTTGACGAGTCCTATCGCGCGCGCGCCGAGACAATCGTGGCGCGCTATCCCGAAGGCCGGCAGCAGAGCGCGGTGATCCCGCTGCTCGACCTGGCCCAGCGGCAGGCCGGCGGCTGGTTGCCGACCGAGGCGCTGGAATATGTCGCGACCTATCTCGACATGCCCAATATCCGGGTGCTGGAGGTTGCCAGCTTCTATTCGATGTTCAATCTGGAGCCGGTCGGCAAAAACTTCGTGCAGCTGTGCCGCACGACGCCGTGCTGGTTGCGCGGCTCCGACGATCTGCGCGCGGTCGCCAAGGACGTCACCGGTTGCGGCCTCGGCGAGACCAGCGAAGACGGCACGTTCACCGTGGTCGAGGTGGAATGCCTGGGCGCCTGTTGCAATGCCCCGATGGTGCAGATCAACGA
>JAQCFD010000103.1 GCA_027618305.1 Pseudomonadota bacterium | reverse complement strand
GCAGCCTGATTGTCCGCCGCCGCGGTCGCCTCAGAGCCCATGGTGGCGGCCATATAGACGCCATGTTCCCAATCGGTGGCCTCATAGACCAGCGGGAAGGTCGAGCTCAGCCGGCCGCCGAAGACAAACGCATCGATCGGCACCCCGTTCGGGTCATCCCAGGCCGGGTCGAGACTCGGGCAATTAACGGCCGCGACCGTAAAGCGCGCGTTCGGATGGGCCGCAGGTTCGTCACTGTCGGGAGTCCACTCATTGCCGCACCAGTCGATCAGATGATCGGGCACGTCGCCGTCCTTGCCTTCCCACCAGACGTCGCCATTGTCCATCAGCGCGACATTGGTGAAAATCGTGTCGCGCTGGATCATCGTCATGGCATTGGGGTTTGTCTGCGTCGACGTTCCCGGCACCACGCCGAAATACCCGGCCTCGGGGTTAATCGCATACAGGCGTCCATCGTCGCCCGGTTTGATCCAGGCGATATCGTCGCCAACGGTGCTGACCTTCCAGCCCTCATAGCCTGCCGGCGGGATAAGCATGGCGAGATTTGTCTTGCCGCAGGCGCTCGGGAACGCCGCCGCGACATAGGTCTTCTGGCCCTTGGGCGATTCCAGCCCGAGGATGAGCATATGCTCGGCAAGCCAGCCTTCTTCCTTGGCCATGATCGAGGCGATGCGCAGCGAGAAGCACTTCTTGCCGAGGAGCGCGTTGCCGCCATAACCGCTGCCGTAGGACCAGATCGAATGGTCTTGCGGGAAATGCACGATGTATTTGGTCTCGTTACACGGCCAGACGACATCTTCCTGGCCGTCCGCCAGCGGGGCGCCGACCGTGTGCAGGCACGGCACGAACTCGCCATCGTCACCCAGCACATCGAGCGCGCCCTGCCCCATGCGGGTCATGATGCGCATGCTCGCTGCCACATACGGGGAATCCGATAATTGCACACCGATATGGGCAATGTGCGAGCCGAGCGGGCCCATGCTGAAGGGAATCACATACATGGTCCGGCCACGCATGCAGCCATCGAACAGGCCGTTCAGGGTCTGGCGCATCTCGTCGGGTGCAATCCAGTTGTTGTTCGGGCCCGCGTCTTCCTCGTTGTCCCAGCAAACAAAGGTGCGATCCTCGACCCGTGCCACATCGTTGGGGTCGGACCGGGCCAGAAAACAGCCCGGACGCAACTCCTGATTCAGCGGAATCAGCATGCCCGACTCGACCATTTGGGCGGACAGGCGGTCGTATTCTTCCTTCGACCCGTCGCACCAATAAATGTCGTCCGGCTTGGTCAGCGCGGCGACCTCATCGATCCAGTTCAACAATCCCTGATTACGGGTCCGACCATCTGCCGAATTCCCCATTGCAACGTCCCCTCCGGCGCTCTTTGTCGCCTGTTTTCCTGTACGAGAATTATCAAACTATAAGCCAAAGGACTCGGCCGATGTAAACAGCCCACCGGGATTATTCTGGGGGCGAAATGACGCATCATGGGCCACCGAATAGTTCGCTATGCGCGCGGTCGCCTCGCTTCCGTGCCAACGGTGGCGATCCGCAGGATATTGGTGCGGCCCGGAGTCCCGAACGGCACCCCTGCCGTGATGACCAGCCGATCCCCCGTTTTAGCGAATTCCTCGGTCTCCGCGACCCGGCTGGCACGGATCACCATGTCCAGGAAACTGGTGGCATCTTCCGTCTCAACACAATGCACGCCCCAGGCGAGCGCCAGCCGACGTGCGGTCTGAACCACCGGGGTGAGAACCAGAATCGGCACCTCGGGCCGTTCGCGCGAGGCCCGAAGCCCGGTGGAACCCGACGCCGTGTAGCAAACGATGGCCGCCGCCTTGAGGGTTTCGGCCACCTGCCGTGCCGCCAGCGTAATCGCATCCGCCGATGTGGTCTCCGGCTCGGTTCGGCCGGCGTCGATCGCGTCGCGGAACTGCGGGTCGCTCTCGACCGACCGGGCGACCCGGTCCATCATTTCCACCGCCTCGAGGGGATATGCGCCGGCGGCAGACTCGCCCGAGAGCATAACCGCGTCCGCGCCCTCGAAAACCGCATTCGCCACGTCCGACACCTCGGCGCGGGTGGGCACGGGCGCCTCGATCATGGATTCCAGCATCTGCGTCGCCACCACGACGGGTTTTCCCGCGCGGCGACCGGCGCGGGTAATCGCCTTTTGGATGCCCGGCACCTGCTCCACCGGCAACTCCACTCCCAAGTCTCCGCGCGCGACCATGATACCGTCGGCGACTTCGATGATCTCGTCCAGAAAATCGAGCGCCTGGGGTTTTTCGATCTTGGCCATCACAGCGGCACGCCCGGCGACGATCTTCTTGGCCTCCGCAACGTCGTCCGGCCGCTGCACGAACGATAACGCGACCCAATCGATATCCAGAGTCATCGCGAAATCCAGATCGCGGCGGTCCTTGCGCGACAAGGCGGGGACCGGCAAGACGACATCCGGCACGTTCACACCCTTGTTGGAAGACAGCGCCCCCCCCACCATCACCCTGGTGTCAGCAAAGTTCTTGCCCGCTTCGATCACTTCCAGCCGTATCTTGCCATCGTCGATCAGCAGGCGCGCGCCGGCTTCGATTGCCTGAAAAATCTCCTTATGGGGCAACTCGGCCCCCGTCGCGTCACCCAGCCCGTGCTTGAGCGCGAGGCGAAACGACGCGCCTTCTTTCAACACCGTGCCGACGGCGACCTTGCCGACCCGCAATTTCGGCCCCTGGAGATCGACCAGGATGCAAATCGGACGGCCAAGTTCGGCTTCGACTTCGCGGATGCGCGCGTGCATGGCGCGCACATCGTTATGGGTGCCGTGGCTCATGTTCAAACGGAACGCATCCGCGCCGGCCCGGAACAGCGCGCGGATCATTTCCTTCGATGAGCTGGCCGGGCCGAGGGTTGCCAGGACCTTTACGTTTCGAACACGCCGCATAACGAGCCTTTTCTAACTGTAGGTACGGTTCAAACTACTTCGCGCAAACGACACATTGGGCCGCCGCCGCATCGACTTCCAAGCGTTTCACCGGGATGTCTATGCCGCATGTCATGCAGTAGCCATACTCGCCCTCATCGAGCCGGGACAACGCCGCCGAAATGAGCCGCATACGATGCTGCCGCCGATCTTCCTCGGCCCGTGCCATCGCCTGCACCTGCATCGCATCCATCCGCGAAAGCCGGCCAACACTTTGCTGGTCCAATTTTACCGGCGTGCGGTTAGCGGATGTCGCGGCGCTTGACGCCGTTAGAGACGCGCGCTCTGCGTGAAGCGTCTCACGCCATCTCTCAAGGTCCAGTTTTTCTGCCATAAACACATTGGGAGCCGACTTCGACGTTAAATCAAGCGGCGTGTGCCGCCATCCCCGTTTCTGCCACCCGACAGAAAATGTGGCTACACTTATTCTGAGCGAAAAGGGAGGCGCAAATGGCACGTTTCGAAGACAGGGTCTGCATCATCACAGGTGGCGCGAGCGGGATTGGCGCGGAGACCGCGCGGCGGTTTGTGCGCGACGGCGGCAAAGTTGTTATCGGCGATGTCGACGAGGCGCTCGGCGGCGCCGTCGCCGACGAAATCGGCGATGCGGCGGCCTTCGCGCCGATCGATGTTGCCGACCCGGAATCCTGTGCATCCGGCGTTGCGTTTGCGATCTCGACCTACGGGCGGCTCGACGGACTGGTGAACAGCGCTATCCGCATGGGCCCCACGGCCCTCGTAGACCTGTCCCTCGAAGACTGGAGCAAGGTGGTCGATGTGGGCCTGACCGGCACCTTCCTGATGACCCAGGCCGCCGGGCGCTGGTGGATCGACAATGATGCACCCGGTGCGGTCGTAAACCTATCATCGACCGGCGGGCTGCAGCCCTACAACCTGGCGGGCGCCTACAGCACCACCAAGGCCGGGGTGATCATGCTGTCGAAGCAGTTCGGGCTGGAATGGGCCCGGCACAACATCCGCGTTAACACGGTCTGCCCCGGCCACACGGAAACGCCGCTTACCGCCTACATGCGCGACCCCGCGGTGAAACAGGCGCGCGCCGACGTCACGCCTCTGCACCGGGTGGGCCAGCCCGACGACATCGCCGAAGGCATTCTGTATCTGCTGTCGGATGACGCGTCCTATGTGACGTCATCGGAACTGGTCATCGACGGCGGCATGTCGACCAGCCTGTTCACCCACATGCCCGGACGGAAGTGGGACTAGCGCCGCATACGCCGACAGATCTGTGTCACGACCAGGCCGGCGGGCGGTCCAGCCCGTAATGCTCGCGCAGGGTCGTGCCGGTATATTCGGTCCGGAACAGCCCGCGCGCCTGAAGGATCGGGACGACCTCGTCGATAAACGCGTCGAGCATGCCGGGGAAGATCGGCGGCATGACGTTGAAGCCATCGGCGGCCCCATCCTGGAACCAGTCCTCAATCAGATCGGCCACCTGTTCGGGTGTGCCGGCGAAGGTGAAGTGGCCACGCGCGCCGGCCAGCTTGGCCAGCAACTGGCGTAGGGTCACCGCTTCGCGCTCAACAAGCCCCACCACCATCACCGCGCGGCTGCGCGAGGCCTCAACCGTATCGGGATGGGGGAAATCTTCCGGCTTCAGCACCTCATCCAGGGGCAGATGAGAGAAATCATGCCCGCCAAACCGGCTGGACAGGGTCCGACGGCCAACCTCGGGATCGGCGCTCTCATTCAGGTCCTGGACCAGCCGTTTCGCCTCGGTCTCCGTCGACGCGATCATCGGGTTCACGCCCGGCAGCACGAGAACCTGGTCGGCTTTGCGGCCGGCCCTGACAAGACGCGCCTTGATGTCGGCATAGAATTCCTGCGCCGTCGCCTTCTCCAGATGGGCAGTAAAAATCGCCTCCGCGTGGCGGGCTGCGAAATCCCTGCCCGTGTTCGACGAGCCCGCCTGGACCAGCACCGGCCGTCCCTGGGGTGATCGCGGCAGGTTCAGGGGCCCGGCGACGGAATAGTGCGGGCCGTCATGGTTGATGGCGCGAATCCGGTCGGGCCGCGCGTAGATGCCCGCCGCCCGGTCGTCGACGACCGCATCGTCGGCCCAGCTGTCCCAAAGCCCCTTGATGATCTCGACAAATTCCTCGGCCATGACATAGCGATCGTCCAGGCTGACATCGCGCGTGTCTCCATAGTTACGCGCGGCGGCCTGCATCCAGGTGGTGACGATGTTCCAGCCCGCGCGGCCGTTGCTGATATGGTCGATCGAGGAGAACTGACGCGCCAGAGTGAACGGCAACGAGTAGGTGGTCGACGCGGTCGCGATCAGCCCGATCCGATCGGTCACCGCCGCGATGGCGGCCAGCAGGGTGATCGGCTCCAGCCAGACCTTGCCGCTGAGCGCGGCGTCGCCCGTCGCGGCAAGAATGTCGGCGAAGAAAATCGAATCGAAAAGCCCCGCCTCGGCGCGCTGCGCGATCCCCTGATAATAGGTGACATCCATCAGTCCCATGGGCGAGGCGTCGGGATGGTTCCAGGCGGCCTCGTGATGGCCCCGCGACTGAATGAAGAGATTGAGATGGAGCTGGCGTTTCGTGGTCATGCGCTGGGCCCCATTTTGAACTGCACATCCTCGTCGGCGGCGATCTGGTCGATCAGGGCGACTTCCCAGTCGATATATTCCTGCATCCGCGCCTCGATGTCCGTGTTGCGGTCGTACGCGCGCAGATAGACGTCAATGCAATCCTCGTCGGCGGGGTAGGCCGGGTCGGCATCGGTCGGCCTCCCCGCAGCAATCCAGGCATTCGTGCCGCCGGACAACGCCACCACTTCGGCCTTGGTGAGGGCCCGCGCCTCCTCGACCGCCAGCGCCGCGAGGCGCCCGTCATCGGAGGTGAGGACCAGCGTGCCGCTGTCCGGCAACGCAGGGCCCGTGTTGGCAATCCGCGAGCGGATGGCCCATTTCGCGCCTGGGATGTGGCCCTTGCGGAAGACCCGGCTCTCGCCGAGATCGAGGACGGCCACGTCGCTATCGGACAGGCGCGCGGCCAGGTCTTCGACGCCGATCGTCGGGGCGTCCGTGGATGGCATCGCCGTATCGACCTCCATTGCAAGATCCCCTGCCAGCCCGCCATCGAAGACATACACCTCGCGATAGCCCATCTGCACCAGCCAGTGGGCCGCCATGGTGGCGCGGACACCCGTGTCGTCGATCAGGACAATGCGTCCATTCGGGACGCCGATCTGGAAATCCGTCGCCTGGACCAGCTGGCCACCCGGCGCGGAACGCGATCCCGGCAGGTGACCTGCGGCGAATTCATCCGGGTCGCGGACGTCGAGCAGATACAGCGTGCGACGGTCGGCTTCGCTCTGCCATTCGGCGAGCCGGGCCCGGTCGATGGATTCGATATTGTGGGTCGCCGCGATCCGGTCGCGCATGGCGATCGCCGCATCGAGGGTCTGAGGATCGCCCGACGGGAACCGATCCGTGCGTCCATGGTCTAGTTCGAGCCCGGCGAGATGCCAGCCCATCGTGCCGTTCTCCAGCGCGATGACCTTGTTCGGCACGCCCGCGTTGATCACCGACTGGGCCCCCAGAATGGAGCGGGTACGACCGGCGCAGTTGACCACGATGGTTGTCGCATCCGACGGCGCGAGATCACGCACCCGGTAGGCGAGCTCACCGCCTGGCACGCTGATCCCCTGGGGAATGCTCATGTTGCGATACTCCGCGAAGGTCCGCGAATCGAGGACGACCAGATCATCGCCACGATCCTGCATCGCCTTGAGTTCGGACGCGTGCACGGACGGCGTGGCGTAGTGATGCTCCACCGCCTCGCCGAAGGCCTTGCTGGGCACGTTGATGCCCGAATAGATCGTGAAACCTGCCGACACCCACTCGTCGGGCGTATCGGGGCAAATCGAAACATCGGTGTAGCTGAGGTTGGTCAGGGTTTCCGCACTTCGCGCCGCGAGGGCGGCGTCGCCCGCCGTGGTTATGACGATCGGCGTGCTTTTTCGAGGCACCAGCCGCGCTACCTCGAACTCCAGCCGGCTCAAGGGCGCATTGACCGCCCAGAACAAGTGACAGGCGCCGAACTCCCCCTGCTCGCGCAGATCGAGGAGCGCCAGTTCGTCGCTGGCCCCGAGGGCGGTGCGTAATTTCTCGGAATTCATGCTGGCCATTCTACAGTAAACACACGTGTATTGAGATTCGATGCGGGTCCGGTGCATGATAGCGCCAAGCCAAACGAATGCGACCGGCACGACGCCGGTGATCGATACAGGAGGACCACAAAATGGCGCTCACAGTTGACCAGTTTGCCGAGGATTGCCGTCAAATTCTCACCAAAGATTCGAGCGAAGCCGGGCTGGAGCAGGTCCGGCAGGTCGTCGAAAAGTTTCTCGCCGACCAGGAGTTCATCAGCGAACATCTCGGCCCGCACGCCGATGCCAACCGCGAGGTCCTGTATGAAGACCCGGATCTGGGCTTCTGCATCTGCGCCCATGTGTTCAAGGGCACGAACGAGGCCCCGCCCCACGACCATGGTTCGACCTGGGCGATCTACGGACAGGCGACCGGCCAGACGGTGATGACCGAGTATGAGAAAATCGAGGCGCCCCATGACGGCGCGCCGGGCAAGGCGAAACCGATCAAATCCTACGACTTGGACCCCGGCATGGCGGTGGCCTATCCCATCGGCCGCTTGCATTCGCCGATGCGGGCGGGCGAGACCCGGCTGATCCGCATCGAGGGCAAGGACGTCACGAAAATGTCGCGCGATTCCTACGAACGCGCCTAGCGGCCCTAAGGACCGGTTATGACAGTCAGCCGCGACGGCGCGGCCGCGCGCGCGGCGGCTCATTTCGACAGCGGCGCGTTCGTCGCCGGACTGACGCGTCTGGTCGGGCACCCGACCCAGAGCCAGCTTCCCGGTGCGCACCCGGCGCTCGCATCCTATTTCACGGACGCGGTCGGCCCCGAGCTGACCGCGCTCGGCTTCGCCCTGGACATCCTCGACAACCCGGAACCGGGCGCCGGACCCGTACTGCTGGCCACGCGCCACGATGGCGACGATCTGCCGTCGGTCCTGATCTACGGCCATGGCGATGTGGTCGTCGGACAGGATGAGAAATGGCGGGCCGGGCTCACGCCCTGGGATGTCACCGCGGACGGCGACCGGCTCTATGGCCGCGGCACCGCCGACAACAAGGGCCAGCACTGGACAAATATCGGCGGCCTGCGCGCGGTCATCGAGGAACGGGGCCGCCTCGGCTTCAACTGCACGGTTCTGCTCGAGAGCGACGAGGAGATGGGCTCGCGTGGCCTGCGCGAATTCTGCCGTCTCCATGCCGACCGGTTGCGCGCGGACGTGCTGATTGCGTCTGACGGGCCGCGCCTGGACCCGGCGCGGGCGACCATCGTGCTCGGCTCGCGCGGGCTGGTGAATTTCGAACTCGCGCTCAAGCTACGCGACGGTGCCCATCATTCTGGCAACTGGGGCGGGCTGATCCGCGACCCGGGCGTCGTCCTCTCCCATGCCATCGCCTGCCTGACGGATGCGCGCGGCCAGATTGCCGTACCCGAATGGCGGCCGGACTCCCTCACCCCGGGCATCCGCGCCCTGCTGGCCGACGTGAAGGTATCCGGCGGCGACGGCAGCCCCGATATCGATGCCGACTGGGGCGAGACAGATCTGAGCCCGGAAGAACGGGTCTATGGCTGGAACAGCTTCGCGGTTCTGGCACTGGAACTGGGCAACCCGGAGCGGCCTCAGAACGCGATCGCGCCCGAGGCCCGCGCGGTCTGCCAGCTCCGCTATGTGGTCGGCACCGACCCTGACGACATCCTGCCCGCCCTGCGCCGCCATCTGGACGCCCAAGGCTTCCGCGACGTAAACGTCACCCCGACCCGGATGGCCGGCATGCGCGCCACCCGCTCGGACCCCAACAACGAGTGGGTGCAGCGGGCGCTTGCGTCGGTAAACCGGACCCTTGCGGAAAATGGCAGCGGCACGGCCGCACTGATCCCCAACATCGGCGGCGGCATCCCCAATGAGATCTTCGCCGTGGATCTGGGCATGCCCACCGTGTGGATTCCCCACTCCTATGCCGGCTGCAACCAGCATGCGCCGAACGAGCATATGCTCGCCTCTGTCGCCCGCGAGGGGCTGCAGATCATGGCCGGGCTGTTCTGGGATATCGGGGCCGACTAGCGGCTGATTACTCGGCCGCCTGGGCGGTCTCGAGCGCCTCGCTCGCCTCCAGCCAGATCGCCTCCGCCGCGTCCAGCGACTTTTCGATCTCGCCGCGCATCTTCATCAGCTCGGTCATCCCCTGATTCTTGTAGGGGACTTCGGCACTGTCCGGGTCGAACATGGCGCGGTCGATCGCGGAGCGCTGCTCGGTCAGCTGCGCCATCTCCTGCTCGGCCTTGCGCGCGCGGGTGCGCAAACCCTTCGTCCGCTCGCGGG
This sequence comes from Pseudomonadota bacterium, assembly GCA_027618305.1. GTDB lineage: Bacteria > Pseudomonadota > Alphaproteobacteria > UBA6615 > UBA6615 > UBA8079. The sequence continues at coordinate 993 of JAQCFD010000103.1, read as the reverse complement.
CCTCGGCGGCGGCGCGGCGCGCGTCTTTCTTGTTCGCGCGTTTTTCCTTCGGCGCCTCGTCGCGGTCACGCGCCTTGGCCTGCCCGCGCCCCAGAAGATGGTCGCGATAATCATCCAGGCTGCCGTCGAACTCCCGCGCCGTACCCTCGTCGATCAGGATCAGCCGGTCCGCGGTCATCTCCAGCAAATGCCGGTCATGGCTGACCACCACCACCGCGCCCTCGAAGGCGTTCAGGGCCTGGACCAGAGACTCCCGGGCGTCCACGTCGAGATGGTTCGTCGGTTCATCGAGAATGAGAATATGCGGTGCGTCGCGGGTGATCAGGGCCAATGCCAGGCGCGCCCGCTCACCGCCCGACAGCTTGCCGACCGCCAGATGGACCTTCTCGCCGGAGAAGCCGAACCGCCCGAGCTGACTCCGCACCATGCCGGGCTTGGCATCGGGCAACAGCCGGGTCATGTGCTGCAGCGGCGTGTCGGCCGCGACCAGCTCTTCAACCTGATGCTGGGCGAAGTAGCCCACGCGCAGTTTACTGCTCGACGTCACCTCGCCGCCCATGGGCTGCAGCTGGCCGGCCAGCAGGCGCGCCAGTGTGGTCTTGCCGTTGCCGTTGCGACCCAACAGCGCGATCCGGTCATCGGGATCGATACGCAGGCTCAAGCCCGACAGGATCGGCGTGTCGGCGGTGTAGCCCACCGCCGCCCGGTCCAGCACCATCAGGGGCGGGCGCAGTTCCTTGGGGCTCGGGAAATCAAACACCAACGTCGGGTCTTCGGTGGCCGCCGCCACCGGCTCCATGCGGGCCAGCGCCTTCATCCGGCTCTGGGCCTGGCGGGCGGTGTGGGCCTTGTAGCGCCAGCGGTCCACATAGGCCTGCAGCTTGGCGCGTTTTTCTTCCTGTTTGACGCGCATGGACGCCACCTGATTGAGGCGTTCGGCGCGAATTTTCTCGAACGCGTCGTAGCCGCCGGGGTAGAGGCTGATCTTGCCGC
>JAQCFD010000102.1 GCA_027618305.1 Pseudomonadota bacterium | reverse complement strand
CCCTACGTGGAACGAGGTCGCAGTGTAGGGGCGGGTCTGCGACCCGCCCGCACATCCGACCTGAGATTTGCTTTGGCGCTCCGCCGCGCTAGTTTCTTCGCAGGAAAACGAGGTACCCCATGATCACGCTTTACCAATTCGGCAATTCGGTCTGCGCCCAGAAGGTGCGGATCACCCTGTTCGAGAAAGGCCTCGAATGGGAGCCGCGAGAGGTCAATCTGTTCAAGAGCGAGCAGTATTCCCCAGAGTATCTGAAGCTGAACCCGAAAGGCGTCGTGCCGACCCTGATCCATGAGGGCCGCCCAATCTGCGAATCCACGCTGATTTGCGAGTATCTCGACGAAGTTTTCCCCGAGCCCAAACTCACCCCCGACGATCCCTATGAACGCAGCCAGATGCGCATCTGGAGCAAGATGGTCGACGAGGGCCTGCATGAGGGCACCACGGAAATCAGCTTCTCCGCCATGTTCCGCGAAAAAATGAAAAACCTGTCACCGGAAGAACGCGAAAAGCGGCTGCACAATATCGGCGACCCCAGGCGGCGGATGCGGTTTACCTCGACTTACGAGGACGGTGTGGACTCACCCTTCGTCCTGCACGCCATCGCCGCATACGAGAAGATGTTCAAGACCCTTGAGGAAACCCTCACCGACGGTCGCGACTGGATCTTCGGCGACCGATACACTCTCGCGGACATCAACCTCATGCCCTACGCCGCGCGGATGGTTTATCTCGGCCTGTTCGATGTCTGGAACGCGGACCGGACCCGCGTGCATGCCTGGTGGCAACGCGCCAGCGCCCTGCCGAGTTTCAAGGACGGGATCAGCGACCGGCTTTTGCCCCAGGAAATTTCCGACATGGCAACCTACGGCCCCACCATCCGGGACCGCCTGCGCGAACGCCGCGCCGAGCATGTTGCGCAGCTGCTGCACTAGACGCCTTCACGCAAAGCCAGAAACCGCAGCATCAGATGACGCAACGCCGCACGCAAAAATGTAGCTACAGCTACATTATTTATGGTGGTGTGAAATTTTGACCATAAGGTTATTGTCCGCTATAAGTTCGCGCGCGGACGCATGCCGTTCCGCCAACGGACAAGTTCGACGGGAGCCGGGTCATTGAACCTGAGCAGGAGAGGATTGATCACCGCGATGACGGCGCTCGCCGTCTTGCTGCCCGCCGGGTCGGCGTTGGCCGAGGCAAAACTGAGCGTGGTGGCCACCACCGGCATGATCGCAGACGCCGCATCTCGGATAGGCGGGACCCTGGTCGATGTGCACGCGCTGATGGGTCCGGGCGTCGACCCGCACGCTTATCGACAGACCCGTTCCGACATCGTGGCCATGACGAAGGCCGACCTGGTTCTCTGGAATGGTCTCTATCTCGAGGCGCAGCTGGAGGATTTCCTTCTCGCCCTGTCCAAGGGCAAGAAGGTCGTCGCCGTGGCCGACGCCGTGCCGAAGAGCCTGTTGATCAGCTCCCCAGACTATAAGAACCGCTTCGATCCGCATCTCTGGATGGATCCGACCCTGTGGTCTCGCGTGGTCATCAACATCCGCGATGCGCTGATCGACGCGCACCCCCGGGGTGAAACGCACTTCCGCGCCAATGCGGACGCCTATCTCGCGCAACTGAAAAAACTCGCCCACTACACGACCGCGGCGCTGTCCACGGTTCCGGCCGAAAGTCGGGTGGTCGTCTCCTCGCACGATGCGTTCAGCTATTTCGGCCAGGCCCACGGATTCGATGTCGTCGGCATACAGGGCATCTCGACCGCCTCCGAAGCGGGTCTTCGACGCATTGCCGAGCTCGTCGACCTGTTGGTTGACCAAAACATCCGGGCCGTCTTCGTGGAGACCTCGGTATCGGATCGCAATGTCCGTGCGCTGATCGAAGGTGCCGCGGCCCGAGGTCATGATGTTGTCATCGGGGGCGAACTGTATTCGGACGCGATGGGCGCGCCTGGCACCTACGAAGGCACCTACATCGGAATGATCGACCACAACGTGACAACCATCACAAGCGCCCTGGGTGGCCGGGCACCGGACACAGGTATGCAAGGCCTCCTGAACTGAAGGATCGAGTATGTCCCGCACGACACAGCCTGAAATCGCATCCGATCTGGGCCGCACCATCGGCCCGGCCCTGGCACCCGACGACGCGGCGCTTGCCATTCGGGGACTGACCGTTTCCTACGGCGAGAAACCGGCCATCTTTTCGGTCGATGCCACCTTCAACGGGGGGCATGTCGGCCATTGTCGGACCGAACGGGGCCGGAAAATCCACCCTTCTGAAGGCGGCGCTGGGGATCATTCCGCGTCTGTCCGGTGAGGTCCATGTCTTCGGCGAGACCATCCGGAATGCCCGCGCGCGCATTGCCTATGTGCCGCAGAGCGCGAGCGTCGACTGGGATTTCCCGACAACGGTGCTGGATGTCGTCCAGATGGGGCTCTATCGCAAGGTCGGACTTCTCGGGCGGCTCTCGGGCCAGGCCCGGGTTCAGGCACATGAATGCCTCGAGCGCGTCGGCCTGGAAGATTTCGCAAATCGTCAGATTGGCCAGCTTTCGGGCGGACAGCAGCAGCGCGTGTTTCTCGCCCGTGCGCTGGCGCAGGACGCCGACCTCTTCCTTCTCGACGAGCCGTTCGCGGGCGTGGACGCCGCGACAGAGCGGGCAATCATCGGCGTGCTGAAGCTGCTCAAGGACGACGGCAAAACGGTCGTCGCGGTTCACCATAACCTCGCCACGGTGCGCGACTACTTCGATCATGTATTCCTCATCAACGTGAGGCGCATCGCCGAAGGGCCGGTCGAGACAACGTTCACCACCGACAATCTGCATGCGGCCTATGGCGGGCGGCTTGCCGCCACCCATCTCACCGAACTGGCGGTGATCGACGGCGCGCGATGAACCTGTTTGTCGACGCGCTCTTCCTGCAGGCCGGCTACAACGCCGCGCTGGTCGCGATCGGCGCCGGACTGCTCGGCTTTGCGGCAGGCGCATCGGGCACATTCCCCTTCCTGCGCAAACGCGCGCTGATCGCCGATGCGGTCGCCCACGCGACACTTCCCGGGGTGGGCCTCGCATTTGTCGTGATGGTCGGCTTCGGCGGCGACGGACGCAATCTTGTCGGTCTCATCGCGGGATCGGCCGTCACGGCCTGGATCGGGCTTTTGCTGATCGAATGGATCAGCCGCCGCACGCGGCTCGCGGAGGATGCGGCCATCGGTGCGGTTCTCGGGGTCTTTTTCGGCGTTGGCATCGTGCTGCTGACCGTCATCCAGACAATGAGTGCGGGCCGGCAGGCGGGGCTCGAGAGTTTCCTTCTGGGCTCGACGGCAGGGATGCTCTTTCAGGATGCCACCGTGATCGCCATTGGCGGCTCGCTCGCCGTGCTGCTGACATGGCTGATGCGCCGGCCAATGACCCTTGTGGCGTTCGACAGCGACTATGCTGCGGCGCTCGGCTACGACGTCCGTAGGATCGATCTCCTGATGATGGGCCTCGTCATGGCTGTCGCCGTGATCGGGCTCAAGCTGGTGGGCCTTATCCTGATCGTTGCAATGCTGATCATTCCCGCCGTCGCCGCGCGGTTCTGGACAGATCGATCGACCAGCATGATCTGGATCGCCGGCGGCATCGGCGGCGCATCGGGGTATCTCGGCGCTGTTCTTTCGGCATCCGCACCGGCCATGCCGACCGGCCCGATCATCGTTCTCGTCGCGGCGGCCATCTTCATGTTCTCGCTGCTGCTCGCGCCCGATCGTGGCGTGCTTGCCGCCCTTTTCCGGCACCGTGGTTTTCAGACCCGGGTGCACAGGCGCCAGGGGTTGCTCGCGCTTGCCGCCCGGCACCCCATCCGCGAGGCATACACGCTCCGCCTTCTCGCCCGCGAGGGCCTCGTCCGCCCGGACGGCGTCCCGACCGACGCCGGTCGCGCACAGGCCGCAAAGGTCACCCGCGATGAGCGTCGTTGGGACGTGGCGCGGGAGATTTATCAGGATGCGGGACTGACGGGGCGATATGACGGACTGACGCCCATCGAAGACGTCTTCACAGCCGACGAGATCGCGGAGTTCGACCGCCAGCTTGGGCCGCCCGTAACCGTAAGGGGCGACTGATGGGCACCGAATTCGTTCAGCTGTCGCTCACCCCGATCCTGATCGGCATTCTCGCGGCCGTCGCGTGCGCGCTCCCGGGCAACTTCCTGATCCTCCGCCGGCAAGCCCTGATCGGCGACGCCATCAGCCATGTCGTTCTGCCCGGCATCGTGGTCGCGTTTCTGCTGACGGGCGTCATTTCCGCCATACCCATGTTGCTCGGCGCGGCGGGCGCCGCGCTCGTGGCGGTGGGTCTGATCGAAGTCGTGAAACGGCTGGGCGGCATCGAGCCGGGCGCCGCCATGGGCGCCGTTTTCACGTCCATGTTCGCCGCCGGTGTTCTGCTTCTCGAACAGACCGATACGAGCAGCGTTCACCTCGACGTCGAACATGCCCTCATGGGCAATCTCGAATCGCTGGTCTGGTTGCAGGCCGAAGGCTGGCACTCGCTTCTGGACCCCGGGATGCTCGCGACCCTGCCGGATGAGTTGACCCGGATTGCGACGGTCTGTGCCTTCGTGGTCGTGCTGACCGTGGTTTTCTGGCGCTGGCTCAAGATTTCGACCTTCGACGAGGGATTCGCACAGGCGCTTGGAATACCGGCCGCCGCGCTCGGCCTCGGCCTCGTCGTGACCGCCGCCATCGCGGCCGTCGCCGCCTTCGACGCCGTGGGTTCGATCATCGTCATCGCCATGTTCATCTGTCCGCCCGCGGCCGCGCGGCTGATGACAAACCGGCTCGAGCGTCAGGTCGGATGGTCCGTTACCTTCGCGACGCTCTCGGCGGTGCTGGGATACATCCTCGCGGGCTATGGCCCGCTCTGGTTCGGCGCCCAGGGCGCGGTCAGCGCCGCAGGCATGATTGCCGCCGTATCCGGCATCATTCTCGGGCTGGCCTGTCTCTATGGCCCGCACCGCGCTCGCGTCGGCGTTGCGCGGAAGGAGGGGGCGTGATGCGCATGAAGGGCGATGGCACCCAGCCCCGGCGGCCTGCCGCCTTCCCGGGAATCGCGGCAGATGCGATTGTGCATGTCATGATCGAGATAAGCCGATTCATTACAATGCGCGAGCGGGCCGCGTGCCCGTCCATCGGCGGCGCATTCCCGGTGCACGTCTGATGACGGACCGCATGAAGCCCGCCGCTGTGGACGCGCCGGACGAATCCGATACGCTCATGGACGCGGACCGCCAGGCCGCCCAGTTCGAGCGGGTCCGCACCGCCCAGCAGACCGAGAAGGCCGAGGATTACGTCGAGATGATCGACGATTTGATCAACGCCTATGGCGAGGCGCGGGTCACCGATCTGGCCCAGCGCTTCGGCGTGTCCCACGCCACGGTCAACAAGATCGTCAAGCGGCTGCAACGCGACGGGCTGGTCACATCGCGCCCCTACCGCTCGATCTTCCTGACCGAACAGGGCAGCGCGCTGGCCGATGCCTCGCGCAAACGCCATCAGATCGTGCTGAACTTCCTGCGCGCGATCGGGGTCAGCGCCCGCAACGCCGAACTCGACGCCGAGGGCATTGAGCATTACGTCAGCGCCGAGACCCTGGCGGCCTTCGCGAAGATCACGTCCGAACAGGACGACTGAGCAGCACCACGATCGTCATGCCCGGACTTGGATCCGGACATCCAGAGACATCCTCATGCTGAGCCTGTCGAAGCACGAGGATGTCGCCCTCTCCTTCGACAAGCTCAGGATGAGGGCTCAGTTATTCGTCATTCCAATAATTCATTCGTCATGCCCGCACTTGTTGCGGGCATCCACGTCGCCGGGCCACGAGACATCGCCACGTGGATGGCCGGATCAAGTCCGGCCATGACGGCGAAGGGGTACGACCGGCCACGGCGTTTTCCCCAACTCCCGTAGGGGCGGGTTTCAAACCCGCCCGCTTGCCTCAATCCCCCAACAGGAACGGCAGCGCCTTTTCCAGGGTTCCGGCCGGGTTCTCCTCGACATAAAAGTGCCCGCCATCGACCAGTTCGACGCGCGCGTCGGGCAGGTATTCCTCCAGCCCCTCATAATTCTCGACCGGCATCGGCGGCTCTTCGTCGCCCTGCAAAATCAGCATCGGCGCCGTCCACGCCGGAATCAGCCGGGTGCGCCGGTCGATCCAGTCCTTGCGGAATGTCGAGGACTGGAAATAACGCTCGACCGCGAGCCCGGTGCCGGGGCGCGAGAACTCCTGGATCGCACGAACGACCTGCGGCTTGTCGGGTGCTTGCACAGCCGCCCGAAGCCCCATTCGAAGACCTTGACCGGATCCTGCAGAATACCGCGGGTCTCCAGGTTGGTGAACAGCAGTTCCTGGGGCGCCAGGTCCGGATGAAAATGGATCAGATGCTGGGACCCGCGCACGAAGCGGATCACCCGGTCCGCATGTTTGGCGGCGATGAAATCCGCCTGGACGGTGCCCCGGTCATGGCTGAACAGGTTGAACCGGTCGATCCCCAGCGTATCGAGGAGTGACACCACCTGTTCCGCCACGCCCTCATGGCGATAATCGCCGCGTGCCTTGTCCGACTGGCCATAGCCCTTGAGGTCGATGGCAATGCAACGGAAAAGCTTGGCCAACTCCGGCAGGATAGGCCGCCACATGCACCAGGACTGCGGGATGCCATGCATCAGCAGCAGCACCGGGGCGTCCTTGCTCTCGGTCGGGCCCGCCTCGACGAAATGCCAGCGCACGGTCTCGCTTTCACCCGGCGCTTCCACGAAACGATGGGTGACCGTCAGGCCGCCGATATCCTCGGTCTCGCCGTCGGTGTTCTCAGGCGCGGGCGGCACGCCTTCCGCGGCGATTTCGGCCAGCGTCGCCACCATTTCGGGGTGGTTGTGCCCCGTGCGCATCAGCGCCAGGGCCGCCTCTCTTATCGGGCGATATTCGAAATCCATGGTTTTCCCTTTTCTATTTGCGTCCTCACCCTGAGCCTGTCGAAGGGCGAGGACGCCATCCCTCATGCCTAGATCGTGATCACCGTCGAGCCGGTGGTCCGGCCCTCGGCGACATCGGTGTGGGCGGTCGCGACATCCTCGAGCTTGTAGCGCTGGCCGATCACGGTCGTCAGATCGCCCGACGCGATGGCGCCGAACAGGGTCGCCGCACTGTTCTCGAGCTCTTCGCGGCTCAACTGATAGAAGCGCATCGAGGCCTTGGTGAAGAACAGCGAGCCCTTGACGTTCAGCTCGACGGAATCGATCGGCGGCAGCGGCCCCGAGGAATTGCCGAAGTTTACCATGTAGCCACGCGGGCGCAGGGAATCGATCGAGCGTTGGTAGTGATCCTTGCCGACACTGTCATAGACCACATCGACCCCGGTCCCGCCGGTCACCGCGCGGGCGACCTCCTGGAAGTTCTCGGTCTTGTAGTTGACGGCATGGGCCGCACCATTGGCCAGGATGGTGTCCTTCTTGGCGTCGGATCCGACCGTGCCGATGACACTCACGCCCTTGGCCGCCAGCCACTGGCACAGGAACAGACCAACCCCGCCGGCCGCCGCATGCACCAGCGCCGTCTCGCCGGCCTGGGCCGGGTAGCAGCGGTGGATCAGATATTCCGCCGTCATGCCCTTGAGCATGCTCGCGGCGGCCACCTCGTCGGACACCGCGTCCGGCAGCAGCACCACCTGGGACGCATCGATCAGCCGGGCCTCGGCATAGGCACCCGGCATCGTCGCCGCATAGGCCACCCGGTCGCCTTCCTTGAGCCCGGAAACCCCGTCGCCGACGGCCTCGACGACCCCCGCCGCTTCGGTGCCCAGGACCGAGGGCAGCTCGGGCAGCACGGGATAGATACCCTTGCGGACCGCGATGTCGAGGAAGTTAAAGCCGATCACCGTGTGGCGCAGGCGCAGCTGGCCCGGGCCCGGATCGCCGACCTCGATCTCTTCCAGTTTCAGGACGTCGACATCGCCGAACGCATGAATACGGACTGCCTTAACCATCTGATTTTCTCTCCATTGGAAACATTCCGGGACTATAGCGCTTGTTCGCCGCCCGGCGCCTGATTAGGCTTGCCGCACATACACCGCGAAGCGCACCACATAGCAAACAAGGTGCCCGCTCCAAACAGGATTACCAGGGGGAATTTCCATCATGTCTCGACCCGTGATCATCAGCTGTGCCGTCACCGGCGCCGCCGACTCCAAGGGCGCCAATCCGGCCGTCCCCGTCACACCCGAAGAAATCGCCAACGAGGCCATTGCCGCCAACAAGGCCGGCGCCGCCATCGCCCATATCCACGTCCGCAATGTCGAGACGGGCAAGGCGAGCATGGACACCAGGCTCTACAAGGAAGTGGTCGACCGCATCCGGGATTCGGGCTCGCCGGTGATCATCAACCTGACGACCGGCCCCGGTGGCCGCTTCTCGCCGGACCGGGACGATCCGATGAAGGCCGCCCCGGGCTCGGTCATGAAGACCGCGGTCGAGCGCGTTGCCCATGTGGTCGAGAACAAGCCCGACATCTGCTCGCTCGACGTGGCGACGATGAATTTCGGCGACCGGCCGATGATCAACACCCCGGAGATGCTCAACGAGATGGCGGCGCTGATCCAGGGCGCCGGCGTGAAGCCCGAGCTCGAAGTCTTCGACACGGGCCATGTCCGCCTCGCCAATCACATGCTCGAGACGGGCGCGATCAAGGACGACAAGCCGCTGTATCAGCTGTGCCTGGGTATCCCCTGGGGCGCGCCGGCCAACGCCGAGACCATGATGCTGATGCGCGACATGCTGCCCGCCGGCGCCAACTGGATGTCCTTCGGCATCTCCCGCTTCGAGTTCCCGATGGTGGCCAGCGCCGTCCTGCTCGGCGGCCATGCCCGGGTGGGCCTGGAGGACAATCTCTACATCGCGCGCGGCGAACTCGCGAGCGGCAACGCCCAGTTGGTGGAACGCGCCGTCCAGATCGTCGAGAGCACAGGCGACACCGCCGCTACCCCGGCCGAAGCACGGGAAATTTTGGGGCTGTAGGGTCGGGTGGGTCACAGACCCGCCCGCACATGTTGAACCTGAACGGGGCGGCCTCTTTCTCTCTTCCGTCATGGCCGGACTTGATCCGGCCATCCACGTGGTGATGTCACGTGACCCCGCGACGTGGATGCCCGCAACAAATGCGGGCATGACGAACGGAATGAAAGTCACGGCGTGAAAATGGTAGCGGGCGGGTCACAGACCCGCCCCTACACGATTAAGGCCGCAACGGAGTATGTAGGGGCGGGTTTCAAACCCGCCCGCGATGCGCGCGGCTAGGCGATCCCGCCCATGCAGAGATATTTAATCTCCACATAGTCATCGATGCCGTAATGGCTGCCCTCGCGGCCGACGCCGGATTCCTTGACCCCGCCGAAGGGCGCGACCTCGGTCGAGATCAGGCCGGTGTTGATGCCGATGATGCCGGACTCGAGCCCCTCTGAAACCTTCCAGACCCGCTTCATGTCGTTCGCGTAGAAATATGCCGCCAGCCCGAACTCCGTGTCGTTGGCCATGGCGATCCCCTCCTCGTCGGTCCCGAACCGGAATAGCGGCGCCAGCGGACCAAACGTCTCCTCCCGGCTGACATCCATGGCCGAGGTCACGTCCGTCAGCAATGTCGGCTGGAAGAAGGTGCCGCCGAATTCATGGCGCGCGCCGCCGACGACGATCTTCGCGCCTTTCGCCACCGCGTCGGCGATATGCTGCTCGACCTTCTCGACCGCGGCCATGTCGATCAGCGGGCCCTGCTGCACATCTTCCCCCATGCCGTTGCCCACCTTGAGCGCCCGCACCGCGTCGGCGAGCTTCTCGGTGAAGGCGTCATAGACCCCGTCCTGCACCAGGATGCGGTTGGCGCAGACGCAGGTCTGGCCGGTGTTGCGGTATTTCGAGGCGATGGCGCCGGTTACCGCCGCGTCGAGATCGGCGTCGTCGAAGACAAGAAACGGCGCGTTGCCGCCCAGCTCCATGGACACCTTCTTGATCGTCTGGGCGCTCTGGGCCATCAGGATCTTGCCGACCTCGGTCGAGCCGGTGAAGGTGAGCTTGCGCACGATGGGGTTCGAGGTGATCTCGGCGCCGATCTCCCCGGACGCGCCGGTGACCACCGACAGCACGCCCGCGGGCACGCCGGCCCGCTCGGCGAGTTCCGCCATGGCCAGCGCCGAGTAAGGCGTCGAAGTGGCCGGTTTCACCACCATCGAACAGCCCGCGGCCAGCGCCGGGCCGGCCTTGCGGGTGATCATCGCGGCGGGGAAGTTCCACGGCGTGATCGCCGCCGTCACACCGATCGGCTCCTTCAAGACAACGATCCGCGTGTCGCGGGTGTGGCCGGGGATGGTGTCGCCATAGACGCGCTTGCCCTCCTCGGCGAACCA
>JAQCFD010000101.1 GCA_027618305.1 Pseudomonadota bacterium | reverse complement strand
CGGTCGCCTACGCCTATTTCTTCATCCATATTTCTTTCTTCGGCCCTCCCGTCGAGCAGATCTTCCGCGGAACGTTCATCCTCGGGGTCGCCGTGATGTCGCTGCTGGCCTTCAAGAACCGGCAGCACTCCTTCCGAACGAAAGTCGTCTGGCTCGACGAGATGTTTGCCATCATCAATCTCGCCATGCTCGGCGCGGCAATTGCTGTTTGGGTGCATTGGCAGATCTCGGACAGCCCGACCCGCTGGATTCAGTATTTCGGCGACGATGTCCGGATGATCGGATTTATCGGTGCGGCGCTGGGTGTCGCGCTCTACATCTTCGAAGGTTTTCGCGAGAAGCGTGGCGACGGTTTCACCATTTCCGATGTGCTGTTTCTCGTTTGCATTTGCTTTTCGGTGCTCTGGTACATCGAGAATGTGCAGGCATTGCGTGAGGCGACAGGCCGCCCGATCCCGACACTTCTGTTCATCTATGCCGTGATGATGGTGGCGGTCAGCCTTGAGATCGCGCGCCGCATCGTCGGCCCGCTGATCCCGCTTCTCGGCTTCCTGTTCTTCATCTATTCCTTTGAGGATATCGGCCAGGCACTGCCGGGCCTCCTCAACCATCCGGGCTATGCGGCCGAAGAGGTCATGGACTTCCTGGTTGCCTCGACCGAGGGCATGTTCGGCCTCATCACGAATGTGTTTGCCACGTTTATCGTGATTTTCGTCATTCTCGGCGCGTTCCTGGAGAAGACCGGGCTCGGTGCGGTGATCATCAACACCGCCTATCGTCTGACGGGCGCGAAAACCGGCGGACCGGGCCTTGCCGCCGTGGTGAGTTCGGGTCTGTTCGGCATGATCTCGGGCAGCGGCGTGGCCAATGTGATGACCACCGGCACCCTGACCATCCCGCTGATGAAGCGTGTCGGCTACCGGCCCGCTTTCGCCGGCGGTGTCGAGGCGGCAGCTTCGACGGGTGGCGCGTACATGCCGCCGATTATGGGCGCGGGTGCGTTCCTGTTGGCAGAACTGACCGAGACGCCCTATTTCGACATCGTCAAGATCGCTGTGATTCCGGCCGTTCTCTATTACTTGTCGGTTGGCCTGATCGTCTATTTCCGCGCCAAGGCTGACAAGTTGCACGGCGTGCCGGTGGAAGAGCTGCCGCGCTGGATCGATATCGTGCCGCGTCTGCATCTCCTGTTGCCGATCCCGGCGATGGTCTTCTTCCTGTTGATCGGTGATTCGCCCTTCCTGGCCGCGGCCAAGACGATCGTGCTGATCCTCATGCTCAAGCTGATCGATCTGCTGCTGTCGATCCCGACCGTGAAATCGAAAGCCTCCTGGAAACCCTATCTGCTGATCTCCGTGACCGTGGGTGTCCTCGTTTACTTCTTCGGCATGAAAATCGGTGCGCCTTTCAGCTGGTTCGTCGAGGACTATGTGGGCATCGGCTTCGGCGATGCCGCCTACTGGGTGGTGTTCACTTTCATCGTACTGAAAATCGGTGAAATCCTCATTTACGGCCGCGACGAGACCATGGCGACCGAGCAGGCCAAAAACTCGACGACCGAGAATATGATCGGCGTCGACATGGACGAGGCTCCCATGACCGGGCTCAAGGATGTCCTGTTCGAGATGGTGCGAACCACCTGGGTCTCGCTTGAGGCCGGTTCGCGCAACACGCTGGTGGTGAGCTGCATCGCCGGTGTGCTCGGTATTCTGCTGTCGGCTGCGACCAAGACCGATCTGCCGAGCACGATCGGCGGTGTGCTGATCTCCGCGAGTGGCGGAATTCTGCCGATTACCATCTGCCTCATCATCTTTGCCGGCTACATCATCGGCATGGGGCTGCCGATTGTCGCCAGCTATGTCCTGCTGGCGATTTTCTCGGTCGGTGCGCTGACCGAGCTGGGTGTGCCCAGCCTGGCCGCGCACATGATCAGCTACTGGGTGGCCGTGGTAAGCGCCGTGACGCCGCCGGTGGCACTGGCCGCGTTTGCCGCGAGTTCGATTGCCCAGTCGGATCCCGTCGCGACAGGGAACCAGGCCTTCAAGATGGCCTCGACCATCCTGATCATGCCGTTCCTGTTCGTCTACACGCCGTTGTTGCTTGATGGCACGGTGCTGGAAATCACGATCACGACCGTCGCCTGTGTCCTCGGCATCATTGGCTGGGCCATTTTCCTCGAAGGATTTGGCAATGGTCGCCTCATCCGGCCGTTGGCCGGGTTGGTTGCGGCCTGTCTGCTGCTGCCGACCGGCGCGATTGTCTCGCTGACCTTCGGCATCGACAGCCCGTTGCTTTATGAACTCTATGCTGTCGGCGTGGTGTTGATTGTCATCTTGTTCGTGCTGCTCTGGCGCGACAAGTCGTTCGCATCCGACGGTTGATGGTGGCCCCTGCGCCGGGCAGATATGCATCGGCCGGCGTTGTGCTATTCGCTTGGGCTGGCTAGATGTATTGACGCGTAACAACCACAAACGATCCCAATTCAAGGGATCGAGGAAGCATTCAGGGGGACGATGACATGGCGAAGATGACGGGCGCGCAGGTGATGGCCGATATGCTCAAGGGCTACGGCGTCACACATATTTTTCACGTTCCGGCGGTGTTGCGCACCACCATGGTGGAGCTCGAGAAACGTACGGACATCAAGCGCCTGCATGTCCATTCCGAGGCCACGGCCGCCTACATGGCTGACGGCTATGCCCGCGCCAGCGGCAAGCCCGGCATCTGCATGGCGCAGGTGATCGGCGCGCTCAACCTGGCGGCCGGCCTGCGCGATCCGTATCTCGCCAAGGCGCCGGTGATTGCGATGACCGGCGGCCGCGACCCCAAGACCAAGTTCCGTAACGTCTATCAGGAAATCGATGACGTCCCGGCCTTCGAGCCGGTGACCAAGTTCAACGCGACCGTGGACGACGTCTCGCGCTTTCCGGACATGATCCGGCAGGCATTTCGTGCGGCAACATCGGGCACGCCTGGTCCGGTGCATCTTCAGTTTCGCGGCAACGAAGGCCAGATCGACGCCGAAGAAGCCGATATGGAACCGCTGATCGAAGAGGCCTTCGCCCAGCTGCCGGCCTATCGGCCGGAGCCGTCGGAAGAGTCTCTCCGCGCGGCGATGGCTGCGATCGAGGCCGCTGAACGCCCGGTGATCGTCGCCGGCGGCGGCGTGCGCGCCTCGGGTGCCAAGGCGGAAGTGGTGGCGCTGGCCGAACGCCTGAACATTCCCGTCGCGACCTCGCTCAACGGCAAGGACACCATCCCGGCCACGCACCCGCTGTCGGTGGGTGTCGTCGGCACCTATTCGCGCGAGAGTGCGAACATCATCGTCAACGAGGCCGATCTGGTGATCTATATCGGGTCTTCCACGGGCGGCATGGTGTCTCACTTCTGGGCCGTGCCGGAGATCGGCCGGAAGGTCGTGCATATCGACATCGAGCCCCAGGAAATCGGCCGCAACTATCCGGTCGTCGCCGGGGTGCAGGGGGATGCGAAGGTCGCCGTGACGAAGTTGCTGGCGATGACCAATGCCGAGTCCGCTGCCGGTCGTGCCGGCTGGGCCGCACGCGCGGCGGAGGCCGATCAGCAGTGGCGTGACAAGTATAACGATCTGCTGACGTCCGACGATGAGCCGATGCGCCCCGAACGCATCTGCAAGGAACTGTCGGATCATTTGCCGAGCGACGCGATCGTTGTCGCCGACACGGGCCATACCGGCATGTGGATGGGCGGCATGTTCGACCTGACCTCGCCGGACCAGAGTTACATGCGCTCCGCAGGTCATCTGGGCTGGGCCTTTTCGGCCGCGCTGGGCGCCAAATGCGGCGTGCCGGACCGTCCGGTCTTCTGTTTCACCGGCGATGCCGGCTTCTGGTACCACATCGGCGACGTGGAGACGGCGGCGCGCTGGGGGATCAACACGGTCACGCTGGTCAACAACAACTCGTCGGGCAACCAGTCCAAGCGCGGCTTCGACCGGGTCTATGGCGGCGAGCAGACCGACGAGGCGCGCAAACTGTGGCAGTTCACCGATGTGAATTTCGCCCGGATTGCCGAGGAAATGGGTGCGGTCGGCATCCGCGTCGAGAAGCCGGGCGAGGTCGCAGGTGCGATCCAGCAGGCTTTCGAGGCGGCCAAGACACGCCCGGTCATCCTCGATGTGACCTCCGACCTGAATGCGTTGGCGCCGCTCGCGGTCAGCTAGCCGGCCCGGACGGGCGATCGATGGCGATCCGACTGTACGACCTTGTGGGGCAGGACGACCGGCGGTTCAGTTCGAACTGTTGCAAGACCCGGTACGCCCTGGCCCATAAAGGCCTCGCCTGCGAGACGATCCCGACACGCTTTGCCGATATACCGTCGATCGGCGATGGCTCGTTCCCAACCATCCCGGTGATTGAGGATGGCGAGACGCGTCTCGGCGATAGCTGGGAGATTGCCGGCTATCTTGAGGCGACCTACCCGGATGCGCCGTCGTTGTTCGGCGGTTCGGCGGGGGTCGAGTATGCGCGTTTCATTGCGCGATGGTGCGAAACCCAGATCCACCCGCTGGCGATGACCATGATCGTTCATGACATCTACGAGTGCCTCGATCCGGCGGACAAACCCTACTTCTGGGAAAGCCGGGCTAAGCGGCTGGGCCGGCCCATCGATGAGGTCGTGGTGGGCCGCGAGGATCGACTGCCGGAGTTGCGGGCGAGGCTCGAGCCACTGCGCCGCGTGGTCGCGGGTCAATCATTCCTTGGCGGGGAAGAACCGGTCTATGCCGACTACATCGCCATGGGGCCGTTCATCTGGGCACGACGGGTGAGCCCGTTTGCACTGCTGGAGCCGGACGATCCCGTCCATGCCTGGATGCACCGATGCCTCGACCTTTACGGTGGGCTGCTGCGCCAGGATACGGATCACGACTGGTAACGCGTCGTGACGATCCGACTTTATGACCTTGTCGGCCGGGACGACCGCCGGTTCAGCTCGAACGCCTGGAAGACCCGACTCGCTCTGGCGCACAAGGGCCTTCCGACAGAGGCCGTGCCGACCCCGTTCACCGCGATACCGCGTATCGGCGACGGATCCTACGCGACGGTTCCGGTGATCGAAGACAACGGGACCTGGGTCGGTGACAGCTGGGTGATCGCGGAATATCTCGAAGTGTCTTATCCCGATGCGCCGTCGCTGTTCGGCGGGGCGACGGGTCGCGAATATGCGCGCTTTGTCCAGCGCTGGGCGGAATCGCGAATCCATCCCTTTATGATGACCCTGATCCTCGCAGATATTCAGGAACGTATCGCGCCGGAGGACGACGCGTATTTTCGTGAAAGCCGCCCGAAACGCTTCGGCCGGCCGGCGGCCGAAGTCCAGGCGGGCCGCGAGGACCGGCTGCCGGAATACCGGATCCGTCTGGAGCCGTTGCGCCTGGTCGTGCAATCTCAGCCATATCTGTGTGGCGACGCACCCACCTATGCGGACTACATCGTCATGGGCTCGATCATAGGCGCCCGCAACATGAGCGCGTTCGCGCTGTTCGAGGAGGGCGACCCCGTGCACGCCTGGGTACATCGCTGCCTCGACCTGTATGATGGCCTGGCGCGCCGACCGACAGATTTTGACTGGTGAAGCCTGAAGGGAGACCACCCATGTCCGATACGCCTTTCAAACTGGCGACCGTTCAAACCCAACGCGCGCCCTTCGTGATGATGGTCGTCGATGATCAGGGCTGGGTGCTCGACGATCTTTACAAGGCGTGGCGGCAGGGAAAGCGCGGCGGGGCGCTCCTCGGAGTCAGCAGCATCCGGCTTCTGCTCGATGACTGGGATCCGAATTTCGAAGCGCTATGCGATATGGCGACATTCGCGGCAGGCGGGAACGCCGGCCCGGATGTGGCTGTCGATCCGGGCGCGGTGCGCTATCTGCCGCCGATACTGACCCCGGGCAAGATGATGTATGCGGCGGCCAACTATGGCGGGCATATCCGCGAGATGGTGGAAGCGGGCACCGCCAAGACCGACGAAGAACGCGACAACATGCTCGATCGCGACAAGGGGCGGGTCCGGCCCTATTCGTTCCTGAAGGCCGCGACGGCGCTGTCGGGCGCCCACGACGATATCGTCATTCCGCCGGACACCACCAAGGTCGATTGGGAAGTCGAGCTGGCCCTGGCGATGGGGCGGTCGGGCAAGCGGATACCGGCCGAGCGGGCCATGGACCATGTGGCCGGCTTCATGACCACCAACGATGTCTCGGCGCGTGACTGGAACATGCGCGAGGACTGGCCGACGCTGCGCACGGACTGGTTCGGCGGCAAGAGTCACGACACATTCGCACCGATGGGGCCGTATTTCGTGCCGCGCGCCTTCGTGCCGGACTACACAAAATTGCGCCTGACCCTGAAGGTCAGCGGCGAGACAAAGCAGGACGGGATCGCCGGTGATATGGTGTTTTCGGCCGAGGAACAGATCGCGCACTGCTCGACCCTGATCACGCTCGATCCCGGTGATATCATTTCCACCGGAACCCCCGAGGGCGTCGGTCACGGCGCCGGAACCTATCTGAAGGCGGGGGACGTTGTGGAAACCGAGGTTGAAGGGCTGGGCGCCCAGCGCAACAATGTCGTTGCGGAAATCGTTGATTGAGGGTCAGTCTCTGGCTGAACAATGGAAGAGTGTGATGGCAAACGCAGAAATCGTTGATCTTTATCCGAGTGTCGAGAATCAGGTGTCGCCCGAGGAATGGGAGACACGCGTCAATCTTGCCGCGGCCTACCGGCTGGCCGATCTCTACGACATGACCGACATGACCCGCACCCATATTTCGGCGCGGGTGCCCGGTGAGGAAACCTTCCTGCTCAACCCCTATGGGCTGATGTTCAACGAAGTCACCGCGTCGAGCCTGATCAAGACCGATCTCGACGGCAACGAGATCGAGAATAACGGCCCCTACAAGATCAACCGGGCGGGCTTCACGATCCACAGCGCGGTGCACGAAGCGCATCCGGAGATCGCGTGCGTGATGCACACCCATTCGGACGCCGGCATGGCCCTGTCGGCGATGAAATGCGGGCTGCTGTTCATTACCCAGCATTCGATGCGCTTCTATAACCGGATCTCGTATCACGACTATGAAGGCCCGGCGCTCGATCTGGACGAGCGTGCGCGGCTGATCGACGATCTCGGCGACAATCTGGCGATGGTCTTGCGCAACCACGGGTTCCTCGCCGCCGGTGGTTCGGTCTCCGAGGCATTCTCGGTGATGTTCTATCTGGAGAAATGCGCGAAGAGCCAGATCCAGGCGCTTTCGGCGGGTGGGCCCGACGCGCTGGTCTATCCGTCCGACGAGGTCTGCGAGAAGTCGGCGCAACTCTTCGAGAATGCGCTGCCGGTGGCCACGCGCGACTGGGCGGGCCACCTGCGCCGTCTCGACGCGCTCGATCCCAGCTACCGGAGCTGAGCGGAGACGCGGGTCGCCGCCGCCGCAAAGAATCCAGAAATGGAATAGTTATCGACGGCGCATTGCCAGTCGCCTAAAAGGCATGAGTTTCTACCAAATATTGATACCTAGATGCCTCGCAATCTCGGCTCCACATTGTTGCGGCTGTTTATTCTGTCCCTGGTTATCGGACTCGTCCTGTCGGCGTTCGATATCCGGCCGGAATCGCTGCTCGGAGCCGTGGGTGGGACCGTCGAGAGCATTTTCAATGTGGTCGCCGACACCGTTGAGTGGGCCGTACCGTTCGTCTTGATCGGCGCGGTCGTGGTGATCCCGATCTGGCTGATTTTGTTGGCCATCCGGATCGCGCGGCGACGTTAAGGGAAACCCGGAAAAACAAACTGGTTTCGCGAACCTGGGGAGGCACGCGACCGGGAACATGAACCAGGAGAAAATACAATGAACAGTGAAGACGTCCAGAACCTGCTTGAACAAATCTACGCCGTATTGGTGACCTATGGCCTGAACGTGCTCGGCGCGTTGGCCATCATCATCCTCGGCTTCATGGCCGCCGGTTGGGCGCGCCGCTCGCTCGAGCGCGGCCTGAGCCGCAGCGGCCGTGTCGACCAGACGCTGGTCCGTTTCTTCGGCAGCCTCCTGCGCTACGCGATCATCGCCTTCGTGATCATCGCCGCGCTGCAGCAATTCGGGGTCGAGGCGACCAGCCTTGTCGCCGTCTTCGGTGCCGCCGGCCTGGCCATCGGCCTGGCCCTGCAGGGTACGCTCAGCAATGTCGCGGCCGGCGTCATGCTGCTGATGTTCCGGCCCTTCAAGATCGGCGATTTCATCTCCGCGGGCGGGCAGACCGGCACGGTCAAGGAAATCGGCCTGTTCACCATCGAAATGGCGACCGGCGACAATGTGAAGATCATCGTACCTAACGGCCAGATCTGGGGCTCGGCGATCCAGAACTTCAGCGCCAACCCGACGCGTCGCGTCGACCTGATGATGGGCATCGATTACGGCGACAATATCGACACCGCCATGGCCACCATCAATCGCGTGATCGGTGAGGAGCCGCGGGCCCTCAAGGATCCGGAATCGACGGTCGCGGTCGCCGAGCTGGGCGACAGTTCGGTCAACATCGTGGTTCGGGTCTGGGTGAATGCTGCTGATTACTGGGGTGTGCGTTGGGACATCACCAAGAAACTCAAGGAACAGCTTGAGGCGGACGGCATTTCCATTCCGTTCCCGCAGCAGGTCGTCCACCACGTCAACGCGGCCGAGTAGCAGCCAACGATGCGCGCGGCGGTCCTATCAAAGGCAGGTCTCGACAACCTCTCGGTTGTCGACCTGCCGGACCCCGAACCGGGCCCGGGCGAGGTTCTCGTCCGGGTGCGGGCCGCGACGCTCAACTACCGCGACCTGCTGACCGTCGAGGGCGGCTACGGCTCGCGCCAGCGCACGGAGAACCTGATCCCCGTGTCCGACGGCGCGGGCGAGGTGGTCGCGGTCGGAGATGGCGTGACGCGTTTCGAGGCCGGCGACCGGGTCGTCGCCAACTTCTTCCAGGAATGGTTGTCGGGCGAGCCGGACGAGACCAAGCTCCATTCGGGCCTGGGCGGCCTGATCGACGGCATGGCCTGCGAGTTGCGGGTTTTGCCCGAGTATGGCCTCTGCCACACGCCTGAACACCTGTCGGATGCCGAGGCTGCGGCGTTGCCCTGCGCGGGGCTGACGGCGTGGAGCGCGGTGTTCGACCAGGGCGGTGTGAAGCCCGGCGATCTGGTGCTCACGCAAGGGTCCGGCGGGGTTTCGGCCTTCGCGCTTCAGTTTGCCAAACTGGCCGGTGCGGAGGTGATTTCCACATCCTCCTCCGATACAAAGCTCGAGCGGCTGAAGTCGCTCGGCAGCGATCATTTGATCAATTACGTCGATACGCCCGAATGGGCCCGGCCGGCGCGTGAGATTTCCGGCGGCCGGGGGCTCGATCTGGTGGTCGAGGTCGGCGGTGCGGGCACCCTGGAGCAGTCGATCAAGGCGGTGCGCCTGGGCGGGGCGGTGATGCTGATCGGGGTGTTGTCGGGCGCCAACCATGAGTTTCGCCTGCCGTTGGTCGTAACCCGCAAAATTCGCCTCGAAGGCGTGACCTGCGGCTCGCGTGAGCAGTTCGAGGCGATGCTGCGCGCGATCGATCGGAACGGCCTCAGGCCGGCGCTGGATGATCGGCGTTTCAGCCTCGACGAGCTTCCCGCGGCGCTGGCCCATCTGCGCGAGGCCCGCCATTTCGGCAAAGTCGTCGTCGAAATCTGAAAACCCCGCCCCCGACATGTTATTTCCGGTGAAAGCGGTTGCCTTCGGTCCCGTTTTCGCGAATGCTGATCTCCATGGAAAAGCCGATTCTGGCGCGAATTATCGTTTGCCGCGCGAATCGAAAATCTTGAGGGGAATCATGAAGAAATACCTGATCGCCGCCGGTGCCTTGCTGTCCATGTCGACGCCCGCGCTCGCGCATCACCCGCTCGGCGGCATGCCGATGGAAACATTCGCCCATGGTGTCCTGTCGGGCATCGGACATCCGATCCTCGGCTTCGACCATCTGTTCTTTATCGCCCTGGTGGGCATTGCGGCGCTCTACACCGGTCGTCGCTTCGCCGCCCCGGCGACCTATATCGTGGCGATGCTGGTAGGCACGCTGGCCATGAGCCTGGGCGTGGCGCTGCCGGCGGTCGAGATCGTCATCGGCCTGTCGCTGCTGGTTCTTGGCGGATTTGTCCTGTCGGGCCGCGCGCTGCGTGTCGGCCCGGCGGTGGTGTTGTTCACCCTATTCGGCCTGTTTCATGGCGCCGCCTTCGGTGGTTCGATCGCGGCACAGGAAGCCGGTGTCGGCAGCGCGGTGCTGGTCGGTTATCTGATCGGCCTCGGCGTCACCCAGTATCTGGTCGCACTGGCGGCCGGCTGGATGGTCGGCACGGCTCTGAAGGCCACCGAGGCCACCGCCGTTCAGGCACGTATCGCCGGCGCGGTCGTGGCCGGTGTCGGCGTGTTCCTGACGCTGGAGAATGCCGAAGGTCTGGTCTTCCAGGCCATGGGCTGGGTCGTCTGAACCGCCACCGAACACTTG
>JAQCFD010000100.1 GCA_027618305.1 Pseudomonadota bacterium | reverse complement strand
GTGCTGTTCGGGGAGCAGCCCGAAATGTGGACCTGGGTCGGCGGCGGCATGATCGTCGCCAGCGCCACCTATATCGCACGCCGGGAAAGCCGCGCACGGCGCGGCAGTCCGGCCGAGCCGAACGCAGTTTAGCGAAACACAACCGACGCCGCGGCCAGCACCAGCATCGCCACCGCACCGAGCCCAACGACAGACAACACCGCCGCAAGCATCAGCCGGCTCGACGCGGGACGCTCTTCGCTTTCAGCCTGCTCGTCCATCGATCGGTTCCTTCCGGCCGAATATTAACAGATAACGCCGAAATGAAGTTCGGCCATGCGTGTGCACATTGTATGCTAGTGCAACATTTCCATCGACCTGTGAGGTCCCTTTGGGTTTTGTTTTCAGTGTGGGGTTCTTCGCGGCGGCGTTCGTGCCAAGCTTTCTGGTGAGCCGGATCATTTTTCGGCTGACCAAGAAATGGGAGGGCAAGCTCTCCCGTCTCGTCGCCACGAATATCGCCTCGGCGTTCATCTGCATCACCGTTTTTCTTGCTGCCGGGGTTTGGTTCGCCGGCGGGTTAGAATTCCCCTGGCTGTTCGGTATTCTGAACTTCGCCGTGGCGCAAGCCATCTGGCTGGCGGTGGACATCTACTCCGACTGGATCAACAACCGCTTCGAGGGCCACGGAGAGAAGACGTAGGCGCGGGACGACACGTCGCGGCGAACCTGAATCAGTAGAATTTCCGGAGAGACATCATGCGCCTTGAGGGTCAGAAAGTATTCGTGATCGGCGGCAGTTCGGGGATCGGCCTGGAAACCGCCCGGCTTGCGCGCGATGCAGGCGCCGAAGTTTTCATCGGCAGCCGATCGCAGGAGAAACTCGACGCCGCGGCCGCCGACATCGGCAACTCGGTCAGGACCATCCGGCTTGATGTCCTCAGCGACGACAGCCTCCAGGCGGCGTTCGCGGCCAGCGGCACCGTGGATCATGTGGTGTTTACGCCCCCCGGCGGAACCGTGGGAAAGATCCGCGAGATCGACACGGCAGCCGTTTTGCAGGGACTCGACGCCAAACTCGTTGCCGCTGTCCGCACCGCCAAATACGCCGACATCCGCGAGGGCGGCTCGCTGACCTACATCACAGGACAATTCGCGCGCCGGCCGATGCCGGGGATCATCATGGGTGCCGCCGTCAACGCGGCAATCGACGCGATCGGGCGCGGACTCGCTGTCGAGCTCGCCCCGACCCGCGTGAACATGATCTCGCCGGGAATCATCGACACGCCGCTCCACGCCCGGATGCCGGACGAGATGCGCGAGGGCATGATGAAGGGAGCGGCCGCCCGCCTTCCGGTCGGGCGCGTCGGCCGGCCCGAGGAAATCGGAATGATGGCCGTCCAGATCATGGAGAACGAATTCATGACCGGCGCCATCGTGGAAATCGATGGTGGCGCCAACGTCCTGATGTAAGGCCAGCACAGAGAAACGGGGACATCCATGGGAACAGAGGGCACCGGCGCGGGAAACGCCGACGTCGATATCGGCAGCTTCTGGCAGGCTGTTGGCGCGCGCGCGGTGGGGGCTACCATCGTCACGGCGCGCGGATCCGCCGGCCCGGCCGGGTTTCTGGGCCTGTCGGCCACCCATATCTGCGCCGACCCGCCGACCATGCTGGTCTCGATCGATGCCCGCACATCCGCACTCGGCGCGATCCGGGACTCACGCCATTTCGCGATCAACTATCTGCCCCGCGGCGCCGAAGCGGTGGTCAATCTGTTTTCGGGCAAAAGCGACATCAAGGGCCCCGCCCGGTTCGACGGCAACAGCTGGTCGATGCTCGCGACCGGCGCGCCGGTCTACAAGGGCGCCGTCGGCGTCATGGATTGCCGGCTCGAGGAAACCCTCGAACGGCACGGCACCATCCTGGCGATCGGCCGCGTGATCGCCATCGGCGGTGATACCGAAGCGCCGCCGCTGGTGTATTTCCGGGGCGGTTATCTGGATTAAGTCGGAGGCCGTGCATCCGCCCGGGCGGGTTTCAAACCCGCCCCTACAACAAGCTCGACAGGCATTCGTAGGGGCGGGTCTGTGACCCGCCCGCCTACTGGGCGGCAACCTCAGACGGTGCGAAGAAACGGTTCTCCGGGCGCGGCAGGCCCATGTTCTCGCGCAGGGTCTTGCCCGCATATTCCTTGCGAAACAGGCCGCGACGCTGCAGTTCCGGCACCACCCGGTCCACGAACAGGTCGAGGCCTTCGGGCAGGAACGGGAACATGATGGTGAAGCCGTCACTCGCGCTGGTCTCGATCCATTCTTCCATCTCGTCGGCGATCGTCTCGGCCGTGCCGACCATCGCCAGACCCGAATAGCCACCCATCCGCTGGGCCAACTGACGCACGGTCAGGTTTTCCTGCTCGGCCAACCTGATCGCCCGCTCGCGACCGCTCTTGGACGCATTGGTTTCGGGAATCTCGGGCAGCGGGCCATCGAGATCGAAGCTGGAAGCGTCGTGCCCGAGCTGTATCGACAGCGACGCAATCGCGCTGTCCAGATGCACCTTCGAATCGAGGACCGCGCGCTTCTCGCGGGCCGCCTCGACCGAGTCGCCGACAACCACGAGACATGCGGGCAGGATTTTGAGGTGATCCGGGTTGCGTCCGATCTTCGTCATCCGGCCCTTCACATCGGCATAGAATTCACGACCGTCTTCGATCGTCCGCTGGGCCGCGAAGATCGCCTCGGCGGTTTCCGCCGCGAGCTGGCGCCCGGCTTCCGAGCCGCCTGCCTGCACGATCAGCGGCCAACCCTGCACCGGTCGCGCGACATGCAGCGGACCGCGCACCGAGAAAAACTCGCCCTTATGGTCGAGGGTGTGCAACTTGTCGGGATCGAAAAAGACGCCGGTTTCCACGTCGCGGATGAAGGCATCGTCGGCCCAGCTGTCCCACAGGCCGGTAACCACGTCGTAGAATTCACGCGCCCGGGCGTAGCGCTCGCCATGGTCGAGATGTTCCTCGAGGCCGAAATTCTTCGCCGCATCCGGGTTCGACGTGGTGACGATGTTCCAGCCCGCGCGCCCGCCGCTGATATGGTCGAGCGACGCAAAGCGACGCGCCAGGTGGAAGGGTTCATCAAACGACGTCGAACCGGTCGCGATCAGACCGAGATTCTCCGTCGCCATCGACAGGGCCGACAAAAGCGTGAAGGGCTCGAATGAAGTTGCCGTCGCGCTGCGTTTCAGCGCGTCCATGGGCATGTTCAGCATCGCCAGATGGTCGGCCATGAAGAAGGCGTTGAACTTCGCCGCCTCCAGTCGCTGGGCGAGCTTGACGATGAGCGGGAAGTTGAAGTTGGCATCGGGGGTGCCGCCGGGATAACGCCACGCGCCGGTGTGGATGCTGATCGGGCGCATGAACGCCGCGAGATGCATTCGGCCGTTATCTGTCATGGCTGCCTCAAATGTTGCCGGTCGGGGACCAAAACTAAAATAGTCCCCCAGGCCAAGAGGTCAAAACGACATTACAGCGCACCAAATGACGGCGGCGGTACGCGCCGCTTCGAGGCCGCCTCATAGGCCGAAGCGACCTTCAGAGAAATGTCCTCCATACCCGGCTCGGCCCGGAAGGTCAGGGAGAAGGGCAGGCCCGGTTCCGGCAGCTCGGTCGCGACATCGGAGTGGTGGCTCTCATACTGCGTGCCGTCTTCCGACAGCTTGAACACCGGGTCGTAGACCGTCGTCACGAACCCCGCCGGGATCAGGATTTCGGTCAGGCCGGCGTTGGGCCCGTAGAGGGATTCCAGTGCCAGATTGTTCGGCCCGCCCTCGGGTTGGTGGGCGCCACCGATGACGCCGGGCGCCCAGGGGGTGTGCAGACGCACGAGGCAATCGAGCTTGTTCTCGAGGATCACCATCATGTCGATCCGCCGCAACAGCTCGCGCAGCATGATCCGCTCGTCGATACCCTGGCGCTCGCCCAGGGGATTTCGCGGGTCCGCGATTTCTTCCCAGTTTTTGAAGCCCGCACGATGATCGTCGCCCCAGAATTTGGAGCGCGCGTTGAGATCTGTCCAGGTCGCGAGCGTCTCCTCGAAGCCCATCGCCGCCCAGTCGGTACTGCGTCGCATCAGATATTGGGCAATGTGGAACTGAAAGGTATGGGCCAGTCTCTGGGGCTGGATGTTGCGGATGTCGAAATCCACCGGCGGTTCGATCCGCCCTTCGGACAGGCCGACGAAATACTCGATCGGCGTCATGTCGCCGGACCCGAAGGTCTTGCCCGGTGCGAACTCGGTCGGCTGGATCGCCGCCGCAAACTCCGGATACAGCGGCGTCCCGTCGGGCTTCAGATAGAACATCAGGTTGGGCATGAAGATGCCCACCATGCGGCACAGCGCGGTGCGGAAATCGACCGTCATCTGCTCGCAGTCCGGATCGGGTTCCCAGCGCGGATGGCCGGATTCGACCAGGGTCGCGCCGAGCTTGTCCGCCAGCACCGCCTTGAGCTCCGCCGCCGCCGCGGTGGTGATCGGCCCCTCGGACTTCGAGCCGGGTGCCGAGATCATGGATTCCCGGATGACACCGATCCGCATGCCCGCAAGCGACCCCGGTGCGCCGTCGGCGATATGCGGGGCGTAGGCGTCGAGCACGCCCGAACGCGGCACCGCCGTCCAGGGATCGCGCGGGTCGTAGTAACCCTCCTCCGGATCCTTCAGCGCGTCGAGCACCTTCGCGGAGTCCTCCACCCGCCGGCAGAGTATGCCCGTTCGGTCGCACTGGATGTCGGCGCCGATCGCGTTGCCATGAAAGGAGATCATCGCCTTGTGGGGCAGGATCAGCGCGACGGAATTATGGTTCGCCGGCCCGCGGGTCGAGGCCCGCGTTTCCTCGCCCAAACTCGCCATCACCAGATTCGCCGAGACCGACACACCCGAGCCCGACGAAGAGCCCAGCGAGGCCGCCCGCGTCGTGTCATAGGGATTGGCGGGATTGCCGGCCCAGGTCGAGCGCTGATAGCCGACGGTCGATGGCAACGCCTTCTCGCGCTTGTGCGCGCCGCCGGGGTCCCCGGCGCGGCCGTTATATTCGGTCAGCACGGCCTTGGCGAAGATGATCGCTCCCTTCTTGCGCAACTGCTCCACCAGGGTGTGATCGCGCGCCGGGAAATCGATGTCGTAGGCGGCGTCGGCGCCGCCGGTCGAGCGCATATCCTTGGTGTCGAACGGATCCTTGAACGAGAACACGACGCCATACATGGGCATCGCCTCGAGGTCGGGATCGCTGCCGTATTCGGCGTCGAGCTCGGCCGCCCGCTCGAGCGCATCCGGCAGCTGGCGGAAAACCTCACAGACCGGCGGGGCGCCGGCGGGCAGCGGGCCCTCGGACGGGTGCCGGTCGAAGTCCCCCTTGCAGGTGACCGAGCGTTCGCCGCGGATGTTCAGGGTTTGCAGCGCGTTGAGCTGGCCACCGTTGGGGATTCCCCGGAGCATGCCGAACTGTTGCGGTACGTCCGGGTCGGACGCGGTGGCCTCCATGCGTCCGAATTCGAGCGGCAGGCCCTTATATTTGTCCAGGTCGGGGAGGACGTCGGCGGCCTTGACCGTTTCCGCGGGAAAGCTGATCGGCGCGCCGGCGCGCACGGCGCCGGTCTCCGCAGGGACCGGCATGCCGTCTTCCGTCACAAGCATACTGGCCACGCCGTTATAGGCCCGCGACCGGTCGATATACTGCTGCACCACCTCGACCAGCGTCGTTCGGCCCTCGCGGATGGCGGTGTGCAGATCGTCGATCGTCGCTTCCACGACATCGAAAGACGCGCCGGATGTCTTCGTTGATTTGGCCATGAACTCCCCCAACCCAAATTTTTCCGATAGTGGAATGGTTGGGGGCAAAAATCCAGCGGGGACGAGACGCGATATGGTGGAAATTCCATCCCCTGTGACCGGGGGTTGTGTACAGTTGTGCCCGAGCGGATCAGGTATCTCATGCAGATGGGTCGCCGGGGAGGCCGCGTTGGTTTAGTCTTATATAACTATAACGTCGGGTGGCGCGCGAACGCGTGAACCATCTCGCCAAAATTCAAAAACGTTATCCATCCGTCGCACCAACCCGGGAGGTACCGCGATGAAATACCTGAAGAACATGAAACTGGCCCTCGCCGCCGGCACGATCGCCGGCGCGATGGTCGCCGCGAGCGCCCCGTCGGTCGCGGACACGATCAACATCCGCATCGCGTCCGGCCATCCGCCGACCGTCGTCTATGCGGGCCTGATGAAGAATTTCTTCCAGCCCGAACTGAAGAAGGCCATCGAGGCCAAGACCGATCACACGGTCAACTTCATCGAGGGTTACAGCGGCTCCATCGTCAAGGTGTTCGACACCTTCGAAGGCGTCCAGAACGGCGTCGTCGATGTCGGCGGCTTCTGCTACTGCTTCGAGGCCTCCAAGCTGCCGATGCACGCGTTCCAGATCATGTTGCCCTTCGGCACCATGGATCCGGTGCAGAGTGTCGCCGCCGCTGCGGAGATCTATGAGAAGTATCCGAGCCTCTCCGAGCGTTTCCAGGGCTTCGATCAGACCCTCCTCGCCATCATCGGCGACGGCGGTTACAACCTGGGCACCAACTTCCCGTGGAAGAAGCTCGAAGACCTCAAGGGTCACAAGATCCTGGGCGCGGGCCTCAACCTGAACTGGATGGAACAGGCCGGCATCGGCATCATCCCGGTGACCGACGGTCTCCCGGGCTGGTACCAGAAGATCAAGACCGGTGTCGCCGAGGGTGGCATCATGTTCCCCAGCGCCTGGGGTCCGGTCTTCAAGCTGCATGAGGTCGGCAAGTACTACACGACCATCGGCTTCGGCTCGATCACCTGGCATGGCCTGACGGTCAACAACCGTTTCTGGGATCGTCTCCCGGCCGACGCCAAGCCGATCTTCCAGGAAGTGGCGGGTCGCTTCCAGGCCCTGACCGGCACCGGCAACAAGGCGGGCTACGAGAAGGACATGAAGTGGCTGCGTGAGAACATCACCGTCACCGATCTGCCGGCCGACGTTCGCCTCGGCTGGGCCAAGGGCCTGGCCCATTGGCCGCAGAAGATTGCCGACGAGCTTGAAGGCAACGGTTTCCCGGCCAAGGCAATCCTCAACGATTACCTCGCAGCCGCCGAAAAGCAGGGCTACGAGTGGCCGGTGCGCTACACCATCAAGTAGCACCCCAAAGTTATTGGCCTGAGCCGATAGGACTGAATAGCCGGCTGGAGCCCTTTGAAAGGGTTTCCAGCCGGTCGTTCATTGGAACCGGAATTTCCCGGTGACCCGGACACCCCTTCCGAACATCGATGCACCCCAAGGCATCTGAGGGAAGATCAAAAATGAATCTCATTACCTTCAGCGACCGCTTTTCCAAATTTCTGATGATCGTGGCCGCGCTGTGGGCCTTCGGCCTCACCTTCATGATTCTCGCGGACGTCATTGGACGCGGCGCGTTCGCCTCGCCCATCAACGGCACGACGGAACTCGTCACCGCCTCGATCGTGATCATCGTCTTCCTGCAGGCGGGCTATGCCATCCGCAGTCGCTCCATGCTCCGCGCCGATTTCCTCGTCGTGCATCTGCCACCCGGCCTGCAGCGCGTCCTGCTGGCCATCGGCTATCTGCTGGGTGCCGCCTTCTTCCTGATGATCATCACCGGCGGCTGGGACGAGAGCATCCGTTCCTTCACCGAAGGCGAGTATGAGGGCGAAGGTGCGCTCCGCGTCCCCTCCTGGCCGGCGCGCTGGACCGTGATGGGCGGCAGCGCACTGGCGCTCGTGAACTATCTCGTGATGGCCTACATCGATCTCTTCAAACCCGAATTGCTGGATTCCGAAGTGGATCCGGATGCGCCGCCGCAGCACTAGTCCTGCCACGCGACGAATAAGGAATCACTGCTGTGTTCGAAGCCAATATCGCCATCCTGCTGATCGTGTGCCTGATCGCCCTCGTGGCCATCGGCGTGCATATCGCCATCGCCCTGGGCATGACCAGCGCGCTCGGGATTTTCCTGGTGACCGGAAGCGACATCTACGCCTTTCGCACCGTCCAGACCATGCTGGCCGCGACCGCCTATGAGGCGATCCGCGAGTTCGTATTCGCCGTCATACCCCTGTTCCTGCTGATGGGTGAGTTCATCAGCAAATCGGGAACCGTGACCGACGTCTATCGCGGGCTGAACCGCCTGCTGCGCCGCCTGCCCGGCCGCCTCGGCATCGCCACCGTCCTGGGCAACGCGCTCTTTTCCTTCGTGACCGGGGTCAGCATCGCATCCGCGGCGACCTTCTCGCGCATCGCCTATCCGGAGATGAGGCGATTTGGCTATCACCCGGGCTTCGCGCTCGGCACTGTGGCCGGCTCCAGCTGCCTGGGCATGCTTATCCCGCCCAGCGTGCTGATGATCGTCTGGGGTATCCTGACCGAGCAGTCCATTGGCCAGCTCTTTGCCGGCGGCGTCCTGCCCGGCCTGATGCTGACATCCATGTTCGTCATGTATGTCTTCGCCATGGCCCTCATCAAGCCCAGCGTCGTCGGGGTCGGCGTCGTCCATAATCCGGGCACAATGGTCGGCGGTGTCGATTTGGGTGAGGAAACGCCGGAGGTTTCGACGACCCAGTTCCTGATCAGCCTGTTCGGCATTGTCGCCGTGATCGTCGCCGTCCTAGGCGGCATCTGGTTCGGCATCTTCTCGCCGACCGAAGGCGCGGGCGCGGGCGCCTTCATCGGCCTCGTCCTGGCCCTCATCAAGGGCATGAAATTCCGGGACTTCATCGACGCCGTCCTGTCCGTGGGCAAGACCTCGGCACCGATCCTGTTGCTGCTGGTGGCCGCCTCGCTCTACTCGCGGACCCTGGCTATGACCGGCATGGCCAATGCCATCGAGAGCCTGTTCATCGGCTCGGGCATGGAGCCGTGGATGATCATCGGCGTGATGGTCCTGATCTGGTTTGCCCTGGGCATGATCATCGACTCGATCTCGATCATGCTTCTGACGGCGGCGATCTTCTCGCCCATCGCCATCCAGCTGGGCTTCGATCCGATTGCCTTCGCCATCATCGCGATCATCGCCATCGAGGCGGGGCTGCTCACGCCGCCCTTCGGATTGTTGGTCTACACGGTCAAATCGGCGATCCAGGATATCGATCCGGAGATGAACGTGATGACCATCTTCAAGAGCTCGATCCCCTACTGGATCATCATGCTCGTGGCGATGGCGCTTATCGTCCGCTTCCCGGAGATCGCGACGGTGTTGCCGAACGCGCTGTTCCCATAGCCGCGCGGTAAAACAATCGCGTACAAGAAAAGCCGTCGGGGTCTCCCGGCGGCTTTTTCATTCTATGAGGACGAGAAGATGGAAACCGCACCGGCAAGTTTCGCGATGCACCAGGGCACGACCGAGCGCCAGTGGGGCTTCGTCGAATCCATCGAGGGCTATGCCCGCCACGGCATTCGCGCTGTCACCGTGCGCCGATCCCTGGTCGAGGAATACGGGGTCACGAAGGCGGCGAAACTCATCTCGGACGCCGGGCTGAAAGTCCTGGGCGTGTCGCGCTGCGCCTCGCTCACCGAGGACGACCCGGCGAAGATCGCAGCGAATCATGACGAGAATATCCGCGCCATCGCGCTGGCGGCCGAGCTGCAGGCCACGAATCTGGCGATGATCTCCAGCGGCCTGCCGGAAGGTTCCACCGACCTGTCCGGCGCGCGATCGCGGGCCCGCGATGCGGTCGCCCGGCTGCTGCCCGAGGCCCGCGCGGCCGGGGTGACCCTGGGACTAGAGGCGATTCACCCCATGCGGGTGGCCAGCGGCTGCATCTGGAGCACGCTGGGCCAGGCCAACGCCGTGTGTGAAGAACTCGGCTCCGGCACCGGCCTGATCGTCGATGCCTACCATGTCTGGTGGGACCCGGACCTGGAGGATTCGATTCGGGCCGCCCATGGCAGAATAGTCTCGTTCCAGATCAGCGACTGGCTGCGCGACACCAACGCCGTGGACGGGTCGGACCGGGGCATGCCAGGCGACGGGGTGATCCCGCTGCGGGAACTGGGCGATCAGGTCCGCGCGGCGGGATTCGACGGCTATGACGAGCTGGAGCTCTTCTCGGAGCGCAACTGGTGGCAGCGCGACCCGGACGAGCTGATCGACGTCGCCATCGCCCGCCACCGGGCGATTTTCGGAGACGACGGCTAGTTCCCCGGAAACGAAAAAGCCGCCGGTCCCCCGGCGGCTTTAACGCACTATGAAATGATGCTCGCAGTGACGCCTAGCTCCAGTTCTCCTGGGGGTTGGCGCGGGCGAAGTCGTTGACGTCGACCTTGAGCAGGCCGGCGGAGTTGAGACCGCACATCGCTTCCTTGTCGGCCATCGAGTGACCGTCGAGGCCCATGATGTGCTCGGTCGGATCATAGTCGGCCATGTCAAACGGATAGTCCGTGCCGAGGCAGATCTTGTCGGCGCCGTATTTCCGGATCAGGAAATCGAGCTGATCATTCGAGAACACGGTGGTGTCGAAATACATGTTCTTGAGATAGCTCGTCGGCGGCTGATCGATGTGCAGGCAGCAATCCTCGCGCTGGCCCCAGGCATGGTCCATGCGCGCGGCATAGGCCGCCACGAACGCCCCGCCATGGACGACGACGAATTTCAGGCCCGGGTGGCGCGCCATCACGCCGTCGAAGATCAG
>JAQCFD010000099.1 GCA_027618305.1 Pseudomonadota bacterium | reverse complement strand
GAAGGCGGCATGGATATCGAGACTGTCGCAGAGGAAACCCCCGAAAAAATCGCACAAGTGGCGATTGACCCGGTAACCGGTATCATGCCGTTCCATACCCGCGAGATCGCCTTCGGGCTCGGCCTCGAGGGCAGCCAAATCAAGAGCGCCGCCAAGTTCCTGACCGCGATGTACAAGGCGTTCGTTGAGCTCGACGCTTCGATGGTCGAGATCAACCCCCTGGTGGTGACCGGTTCGGGCGACGTGATCGCACTCGATGCGAAGATGAATTTCGACGACAACGCCCTGTATCGGCAGGCCGACGTCGCGGCGCTGCGCGACGAGGACGAAGAAGACCCGATGGAACTCGAGGCCTCGAAGCACGAGCTCAACTACATCAAGCTCGACGGTTCGATCGGCTGCATGGTCAATGGTGCCGGCCTGGCGATGGCCACGATGGACATCGTCAAGCTGCATGGCAGCGCACCGGCCAATTTCCTCGATGTCGGCGGTGGCGCGACCAAAGAACGGGTCACGTCTGCCTTCAAAATCATTCTGTCCGATCCGAACGTCGAAGGCATCCTGGTCAATATCTTCGGCGGCATCATGCGTTGTGATGTCATTGCTGAAGGAATCGTCGCCGCGGCGCGCGAAGTTTCGCTGCACGTTCCGCTGGTGGTTCGCCTCGAAGGCACAAACGTCGATCTCGGCAAGAAGATTCTTGCGGAGTCGGGGCTCCCGATTGTCTCAGCAGACGATCTCGGGGATGCGGCCGAAAAAATCGTCAACGCAGTGAAAGAGGCAGCCTGACACCATGTCCGTACTCGTCGGCAAAGATACCAAACTGATCTGCCAGGGCTTCACCGGAGCCCAGGGCACATTCCATTCCGAACAGGCTATCGCCTATGGCACCCAGATGGTCGGCGGCGTGACACCGGGCAAGGGTGGCACCACGCATCTCGATCTGCCGGTGTTCAACACGGTGGACGAAGCTGTCAGCACGACCGGCGCGAATGCCTCTGTCATCTATGTGCCGCCGCCGTTTGCCGGCGACGCGATCCTCGAAGCGATCGACGCGGGCGTCGAGTTGGTGGTGTGCATCACCGAAGGCATCCCGGTTCTCGACATGGTTCGGGTCAAGCGCGCGCTGAGCGGCACCAACCCCCGCCTCATCGGTCCGAACTGTCCTGGCATCATCACACCCGACGAGTGCAAGATCGGCATCATGCCGGGCCACATTCACCGGCGCGGTACGATCGGTATTGTCTCGCGCTCCGGCACCCTGACCTATGAGGCCGTCGCGCAGACGACAGCCGTCGGGCTGGGCCAGACCACCTGCATCGGCATCGGTGGCGATCCCGTGAACGGCACCAATTTCATCGACTGCCTCGAACTGTTCCTGGACGACGATGAGACCGAAGGCATCATCATGATCGGCGAAATCGGTGGTTCCGCCGAGGAAGACGCCGCTGACTTCCTGAAATCTTCAAAGATCAAAAAGCCCGTCGCCGGGTTCATCGCCGGCGTCACGGCGCCTCCCGGAAAACGCATGGGCCATGCCGGCGCCATCATCTCGGGTGGCAAAGGCACTGCGGATGCAAAAATGGACGCCATGAAATCCGCGGGCATTCTGGTTGCGGAGTCGCCGTCGGCGCTCGGCACCACGATGATGAAGGCATTGAAGGGCTAGGTAGGTCACCTATCTGTTGGTGAGGGGGACGCCAACGCTTCGTAACAAGGGACCGCAGCCTCGTACCGCGGCTAGAACATGAACAATTATATAGGCCACTCGTCGTTTCTGAATGGCGCCAACGCAACCTTTGTTGCGGAACTTTACGCGAACTACCTCGAACAACCGGACAGCGTCGATCCCGAATGGGGCGAGTTCTTCGCCACATTGCACGATGACGCGCGCGCCTTGCTCGAAGATTTGCGGGGCGCCAGCTGGGCGCCACGCGACGCACGCGTGATCGGAGAACACCGGCAAAACGGCACCAACGGCGCGCATTCCGGGAACGGTAAGGCCGCCCTCGCCGCCAATGGTGCGCCCCTGAAAGGCGCCCCACTCTCGTATGGTGCTGCCGGTGATTCCCATGCGGCGCCCGATCAGGTCCGTCGGGCAACCCTCGATTCCATCCGCGCCCTGATGCTGATCCGCGCCTATCGGGTGCGCGGCCATCTGGAGGCACGCCTCGACCCGCTGGGTCTTCTGAAGCCGGATGCGCATCCCGAACTCGACCCGCGCACCTATGGGTTCGCCGAATCCGATCTCGATCGTCCGATCTTCATCAACTATGTGCTCGGCCTCGAAACCGCCACCATGCGTCAGATCATCGATGTCGTCCGCGCGACCTATTGCGGAAATATCGGGATCGAGTTCATGCACATCCAGGGCCCGGAAGAGAAGGCCTGGATTCAGGAGCGCATCGAGGGCATCCGCAATCAGACCGAATTCACCGAGCAGGGCAAACAGGCCATTCTCGGCGCGCTGACCCGCGCAGAAGTCTTCGAACAGTTCCTCGACAAGAAATACACCGGTGCCAAGCGCTTCGGCCTGGAAGGGGGCGAGACCCTGATTCCGGCCCTCGAACAACTGGTCAAGCGCGGCGGCCAGCTCGGCCTGCGCGAACTGGTAATCGGCATGCCCCATCGCGGCCGGCTCAACGTGTTGGCGAACTTCATGGACAAGCCGTTCCGCGCCATGTTCTCGGAATTCGAAGGAAACTCGCCCAACCCGGACGATGTCATGGGCTCCGGCGACGTGAAGTATCACCTCGGCACCTCATCGGACCGCGCCTTCGACGGCAACAATGTGCATCTTTCGCTGACGCCAAACCCCAGCCATCTGGAAGCGGTCAACACGGTCGTCCTGGGCAAGGTTCGGGCCAAGCAGCAGCTGCGCAACGATACCGAGCGTGACAAGGTCATGGGCCTGCTGATGCATGGCGACGCAGCATTCGCCGGCCAGGGCCTCGTGGCCGAAACGCTCGACCTGTCCCAGCTGCGGGGCTATCGCACCGGCGGCACGTTCCATCTGATCGTCAACAACCAGATCGGATTCACAACCAATCCGACGGCAGCGCGCTCGTCGCCCTATTCCTCCGACGTCGCCAAGATGATCCAGTCACCAATTTTCCATGTGAATGGCGACGATCCGGAATCAGCCGTCCATGTCGCACGAATCGCGACCGAGTATCGCTATCGCTTCAAGGCCGATGTCGTCATGGATTTGTGGGGGTATCGACGCGCCGGACATAACGAGTCCGACGAGCCCGCCTTTACCCAACCCCGGATGTACAAATCCATCTCCGAGCAGCCGACGACCCGTGCACTCTACGCCAAGCAGCTCGAAGCCGAGGGCGTCATCGAGGCAGGTGGCGGCGACCGCATGGTCGAGGAGTTCCAGGCCCATCTGGAACAGGAGTTCGAGGCCGCCAGGAGTTATAAGCCGAACAAGGCCGATTGGCTCGAAGGCCGCTGGGCCGATCTCGGCATGGCGGAAGGCGATGAACGCCGCGGCGAGACAGCCGTGGAAAACGACCTGCTGGTCGAAGTGGGGCATGCGATTTCCGAGCCGCCGCAAGGGTTCGAAATGAACCCGAAGATCCTGCGCCAGCTCAAGAACAAACGAAAGATGATCGAGACCGGCAAAGGTATCGACTGGGCGACCGGCGAAGCGCTGGCATTCGGCACGCTGCTGTGTGAATCCACCCCTGTCCGGCTATCCGGCGAAGACGTGGGCCGCGGCACCTTCTCCCAGCGCCATGCCGTTCTGGTCGACCAGAACCACGAGGAAAAATACCTGCCGCTGGCGAATATCCGTTACGGCCAGGCGCCCATCGAGGTGATCGACAGCCCTCTGTCGGAGTTCGGCGTGCTCGGCTTCGAATATGGCTACAGCCAGGCCGAGCCCCACGCGCTCGTGCTCTGGGAGGCACAGTTCGGCGACTTCGCCAACGGTGCCCAGGTGATCATCGATCAGTTCATCGCGTCGGGCGAATCCAAATGGCTGCGCATGTCCGGACTTGTCCTGCTGCTGCCCCACGGTTTCGAGGGACAGGGACCGGAACATTCCTCGGCCCGGATGGAGCGCTATCTGCAGCTTTGCGGCGACGACAACATGCAGGTCTGTAACATCACGACCCCGGCGAATTACTACCATGCGCTGCGCCGCCAGATGCGGCGCAACTTCCGCAAGCCGCTGGTCGTGATGACACCGAAATCCCTGCTCCGGCACAAGCTGTGTGTCTCAAATCTTGAGGATTTCGGACCGGGAACCAGCTTCCACCGTGTCCTCTACGACAATGAGAAACTTTGCGACGACAAGGACGTAAAGCGGGTCGTGCTATGCTCGGGGAAGGTCTATTACGACCTGTATGAAGAGCGCGCAAAACGCGGCATCAAGGATGTCTTCTTCCTCCGCCTCGAACAGCTCTACCCCTTCCCGCGCAAGGCGTTGATCGAGGAACTTTCGCGGTTCAAGCACGCCGAGATCGTCTGGTGCCAGGAAGAACCCGAAAACATGGGTGGCTGGACATTCGTCGATCGCCGGCTCGAGGCCGTCCTCGAGGAGATCGAAGCCGATCACACCCGCCCAAGATATGTTGGCCGCGTCGAATCGGCTTCACCCGCCACGGGCAGTGCCGCACGCCACCGGCGCGAACAGGAAAAATTGGTCGACGAAGCGCTCACGGTCTGAGCCGGCGACCACAACGGGGATTACAGGATGACCATCGAGATCAAAGTGCCCGACATGGGCGAGTCCGTGAGTGAGGGCACCATCGCGCGCTGGTTCAAGGCTGTGGGTGAGGCCGTCGTCGCCGACGAGCCCCTGGTCGAGATCGAGACCGACAAGGTCACCGTGGAGGTACCCGCACCAAGCTCCGGCGTGCTGACGTCAATCGGCGCCGACGAGGGCGTGGATGTCGAAGTCGGTACGGTCATTGGCGCCATCGACGAGAACGCGACGGCGGCCCCCAAGGCAGACAGCGCGCCTCCCGCAGAGAAGCCCGCCGCAGAAAAACCCGCCGAGCCGACACCCGCCAAAGCACCGGCTGCTGCCGCGGCTGCATCCGGCGAGACGATGGATGTCACGGTGCCCGCATTGGGTGAGTCCGTCACCGAAGGCACGATCGCGCGCTGGCTGAAACAGGTCGGCGAAAGCTTCGCCGCTGACGAAGCCCTGGTCGAGATCGAAACCGACAAAGTGACCGCAGAATTGCCGGCCCCCAGCGCCGGCACCCTGATCGAGATCATCGCCGATGAGGGCGTCGACGTGGAAGTAGGCGCCGTTGTCGGCCGATACACGACAGGCGAAGCCCCGGCAGCCGCCGCCCCCAAGGCCGACGCACCACCCGAACCCGTGCCCGCAGAGGCACCGGCCGCAAGCGCGAGCGCAAACCCCGACCACCCCCTCTCACCGGCGGTGCAGAAGCTGGTCGACGAAAACGGCCTCGACCCGGCGGCGATTCCCGTCACCGGACGCGATGGACGCATCACCAAGGGCGACGTGATGCGATATCTCGACACGCGGGGATCGGGTAGCCCGGCACCCGCTGTCGCGCCGACCCCTGCCGTATTCACCGCCGCCGACGACCTGCCGGAACGCGCGGTCGATCCGCGCGGCGAGGAACGCATACGCATGTCCAAGCTGCGCCAGACTGTCGCTACCCGCCTGAAGCAGGCCCAGAACAACGCCGCGATGCTGACGACCTTCAACGAGGTCGACATGCAGGGCGTGATGGATCTGCGCGCCCGCTATCGCGACGAATTCGAGAAGAAGCACGGCGTGAAACTCGGCTTCATGAGCATCTTCGTAAAGGCGGCGATCAACGCGCTGAAGGAGCTGCCGTCGGTCAATGCCGAGATTTACGGCGACGAAATCATCTACCGGAACTACTACGACATCGGAATCGCCGTCGGCGGCGAGCAGGGATTGGTCGTACCCGTGCTGCGCGATGCCGACAAACAGAGCTTTGCCGGTATCGAAAGCCAAATCGCCGAATATGGGCAGCGCGCTCGTGATGGCAAGCTGACCATGAAGGAACTTACCGGTGGCACCTTTACGATCACCAATGGCGGCATCTTCGGCTCCATGCTGTCGACGCCGATCCTGAACCCGCCCCAGTCCGGCATTCTGGGCATGCACAACATTGTCAAGCGACCGGTCGTCGTCGACGATGAAATCGTTATCCGTCCGATGATGTATCTGGCGCTGAGCTATGATCATCGGATTATCGATGGACGCGAAGCCGTGACCTTCCTGGTCCGGATCAAACAGGCAATCGAGGACCCGGAGCGTCTTCTGATCGAGGTGTAGAGCAACATGGCAGACGATCAGAGTTTCGACCTCGTCGTTATCGGCGCCGGCCCGGGCGGCTATGTAGCCGCCATCCGCGCCGCGCAACTCGGTCTCAACGTCGCCTGCGTGGAGAAGCGCGCGACCCTGGGCGGCACCTGCCTCAACATCGGCTGCATCCCCTCAAAAGCCCTGTTGCAGTCCTCGGAGCATTACACCCACGCCCTGCACGGGCTCGGCGCCCATGGCGTGAAGGTCGGCGAGGTTTCGTTCGATCTCGATGCGATGATGGCGCACAAGACAAAGGTCGTGGAGGACAACACCCAGGGCATCGAGTTTCTGTTCAAGAAGAACAAGGTCACGTCCGTGTTCGGCGCGGCCGAGATCAAAAGTGCCCAGGAAGTCGTGGTGACGCCGGAAGACGGTGCGCCGCAAACGCTCAAGACCAAACACGTCCTGATCGCGACAGGGTCTGAGTCCACTCCCCTGCCCGGTGTGGAAATCGACGAGAAACGCATCGTCAGCTCGACCGGCGCCCTCGAGTTGGAGAGCGTGCCGGCGCATCTGGTGGTCATCGGCGGCGGCTATATCGGGCTCGAAATGGGCTCCGTTTGGGCACGCCTCGGGGCCAAGGTCACGGTGGTCGAGTTTCTCGACCGCATCACCCCGGGCATGGACGGCGAGGTCGCCAAGACCTTCCAGCGCATCCTCAAGAAACAGGGCATGACCTTCAAGCTGGGCACCAAGGTGACCGGCGCCGAGATGTTAAAGACCAAGATCAAGCTTTCCGTAGAACCGGCTTCAGGCGGCGACATCGAGACCATCGAGTGCGACACGGTTCTGGTCGCGATCGGGCGGCGCCCCTACACACAGGGCCTCGGCCTCGAAGCTGTGGGCGTGAAGACCGATAACCGCGGCTTCATCGAGATCGACG
Source organism: Pseudomonadota bacterium (assembly GCA_027618305.1). Classification (GTDB taxonomy): domain Bacteria; phylum Pseudomonadota; class Alphaproteobacteria; order UBA6615; family UBA6615; genus UBA8079. The sequence goes on along the minus strand of JAQCFD010000099.1, from coordinate 3,527 downwards.
CGAATTTCCAGACCAACATGGCCGGCATCTTCGCCATCGGCGACTGCGTGCCGGGGCCAATGCTCGCGCACAAGGCCGAGGATGAGGGTGTCGCGGCGGCCGAGATCATCGCCGGTGAGACCGGGCATGTGAACTACGAGACCATCCCCGGCATCGTCTACACCTGGCCCGAAGTCGCGGCCGTCGGCAAGACCGAGGAACAGCTCAAAGAGGCCGGGGCCGCGTACAACAGCGGCACCTTCCCCTTCTCCGCCAACGGTCGCGCCCGCGCCGCCAACGAAACCGACGGCTTCGTGAAAATTCTGGCCGACGCGAAGACCGACCGAATTCTCGGTGCGCATATCATCGGTCCCGATGCGGGCACCCTGATTCACGAGATCGTCGTGGGCATGGAGTTTGGCGCATCGGCCGAGGACATCGCGCGTACCTGTCACGGTCACCCAACCCTGGCCGAAGCGGTCAAGGAAGCCGCGCTCGCTGTCGGCAAGCGCACCATCCACATCTAGGCGGGTCCCCAGCGTCGGTGTCAGCTGGTCTTTAGATGGGCACTGAACGCCGCAGCGAGCTCGCTCAGATCGAGCGGCTTGCGCAACAACACCGTCGCCCCCGCGTCGAGGGCCTCCGCCTCCGCTTCGCGCAGAACCTGACCGGTCACGACGATAATCGGAAGATCGGTATCACGGGCTCGAATGGCGTGGATCAGTTCCACCCCGTCGCCATCCGGCATGCGCAGGTCGGTCACGATCATGTCTGCGGGATCACTCGTGTGCAGGGCCAAAGCACTGCGCCCGCTACCGGCCGTGCTGGTACGCACCGCCGGTCCTTCGAGGAAACGCGCAACCTGTTCGGCCGCGAGCGGTTCATCATCAACGACAAGGATATGAGCGCTGGTCATGTGCTTACTCTAAATCGATCGGCGCTGCGGATGCACCTGCTACATCAGCGGGCATGATCCGGGGAAGTTCGATGCGAAATTCTGCGCCTTCGCCGGTGTTCTCCGCAAGCAGCGTCCCGTTCATCCCGGTCACGATGCCATAGGAAATCGAAAGCCCCAGACCGGTGCCCGATCCGGGCTCCTTGGTGGTGAAGAACGGTTCGAACACGCGGTCGATATGGGCCGGCGAGATCCCAGGTCCATCGTCGCGCACCTCGATCGTCACCATTTCGCGCGCCGGATCATCCGATACGGAAATGCGGACGATTCCGGCCCGGTCCGACGAAACTGAGTCATCAAGCCCCCTCTGAACCGCATCGCGGGCATTGATCAGAAGATTAATGACCACCTGTTCAAACCGCGACGGCTCCCCGAATACGCGCCCGCACGGTTCCGCCAAACGCACGTCGAGCGATATGCCGCGTTCGTCAAATTCCGGACGCAACCACTCCGTGGCCTGCGCCACCGAGCGGGCCGGATCAAACGCGATCTTTCGACCGTAATCGTCGCGACTGAATATCCGCATGCTCTGAATCGTCTCGGCCATGCGCTCGGTCTGACCGGCGATGATCTCGAGCTGACTACTGACTTTCTGACCATCGGGACCGACATCCATGGCGCGAAACTTCATCCGGGTTTGCTCCGTCGCCATGCGGATGATGTTGAGCGGCTGGTTGAGTTCATGCACCACGCCGGCTGCCATCTCACCCAACAATGCGAGCTTGCTCGATTGCGCGAGCTGGTGGTCCTTTTCGGCCAACTGCCGATCATGATCCGCCACGCGGCGGGCGGTACGCAGGACCTGATGCACGAACAAGAGGCTCAGCGCCAGGACGCCGATCAACGCCACAACCCTCCAGACCCGAAGGGGTGCGAGCAGATCGCTGCCGGGGCGCGGTGCTTTCCAGGTCAGCCATGCAACCACCGCGCCGCCGGGGCCTATGAGTGACGTGGAAAGCAGGGAAGGCACTGACGGTGGCGTATCGAAGACGATGCCCAGATCGTCGACCCCAAACCCCGATGAAATCTCATCAAGCAACGCCCCCGAGAGTTGCTGGCCATACACGAGGACGTGGCGCACATGGCGTTCGGTGTCCGCGCCAATCGGGTTTTCGAGGGTGAGCGCGCTCACCGAAACCAGATGCAACATGCCGTCGCGCAGGAAATAGCCTGACGCCGGCACCGGTTCGAACATGGACGCCGCACGCGACTGCTGAACCAGGAGATCGAGATCCGGCCCAAAATAACTCCGCGCGTCCTCGAGGGAAGGAACGCCCTGGACATAGGCAATCTTCGTCGTATCAGAGGGTGTCAGTACGAAAGATTCCGAAATGTCGAATGTCTCGGCCGCGTAGGTCCCGATATTGTTGTCCGCCCATTCCTTGTTCAGGTCTTCAACCAGATTTTCGACAGCAAGGTCCCACCAGCTATTGTCATAAACGAGCCGATCGAGATCGCGCTCAAAACCCGATAAAAGTGCGCGCACGAGGGGCTGAGACGATTCCGCCGCAAGCCGGTCCTGACTGCGCGCCGAGAGGTTGACCACAATCGCCGCCGAGCCCGCGATGACAAGCACCGCAATCACAAACGGGGTCACCAGCCGCCAGAACACCCTGGCTTCAAAACTGCGCGGCGGGACTTCGGGATCAGACATTGGGACAAACGCTCCGTGGGAATTCACGCACGCTAAAGCTCCGCTCCAACGCATGCAATTGGACCCTGAGTGCCGTTTCACGTGATTCGATGCTAGCCTTAGGAGTTCCCTTTCTCGTCGTCCCCGACGCCACCTCTCACCGTTCGGCAACAAGGCCATGGTCGGATTCACACGCAAACTTGCCCGCCGCTTCGGGTATGACATTGCGCCCTTCCCGGGGGGTGCGAAACACTGGGCGCAGATCGTCTCGCTGCTCGCCCGCCATGAGGTCAATTGCGTGTTCGACATTGGCGCCAATGTCGGCCAGTACGCGAACGCCATCCGGAAGAACGGGTATCCGGGCCGGATCGTTTCGTTCGAGCCGCTCTCGGCGGCGCATGCGCAACTGACAGCGCGGGCCGCCGGCGACGCCGACTGGGATGTGGCGCCGCGCACGGCAGTCGGTGCCGCACCCGGTGAGACGCAGATTCACGTGTCGGCGGAATCCGACATGAGCTCCATCCTGCCCCTCGATGCGACGGCGCAAGACCGTCTGACCAGCAGCCGCTCCACCGGCACCGAGACCGTGCCGGTGACCACCGTGGCGGATGGGCTCGCGGCGCACACCGATGGCGCCACACATATATTCGTTAAATCCGACACCCAGGGCTTCGAGGCGCAGGTACTGGCCGGGGCAGCAGACTGTTGGGATCGGATCACCGGTGTTCAACTCGAGCTGTCCATCCAGCCGATCTACGAAGGCCAACCGGATCATCTGCCGCTGCTCGAAATGCTGGCGGCCCGGGGGCTGCGCCCGCACCTCGTCATTCCGGGCTATTGGAGCCGCCAATATGGCCGCATGCTGGAATATGACGTGGTTTGCTTTCGAGACTAGGTTCTGTACTCATAAACAGGATTCCCAATATCTGCAGATCGTGATTCACTCTCCCATGAAGGAGG